>JAEXPB010000296.1 GCA_023438965.1 Bacillota bacterium
GATATGATCAGGCATTGATAAAAAGGATATACCACGATCAACGTGAACAACACCAGGAAAAAACCACTGATCCAGTCAAAAGCGGTCATTTTCTTCATCAGAACAACCCCTCATCCGATAGATAGCGTGAGGCCGTATTAGCCGAAAGCACCAGCAGCAGCGAAACCAGCGACTGGACAATGCCGATGGCTGTCGCATAGGAGAAACGGCCCATGCCGATGCCGGTGCGCATGACATAAGTCGGCAGGATTTCCGCACGGTCAATGTTTAAAGGATTGCTCAGCAGGTAGCTCATGTCGAAGTCCGCACTGCGGACAATATTGCCCATGGCGATGATCAGCAGCATGACAATGGTCGGCTTGATGCAGGGCAGCGTGATGCTGATGATTTTCTGCCAGCGGTTGGCCCCGTCGATCGTCGCTGCTTCGTAAAGCTCCAGCGGTACGGCGGTCAAGGCGGCGATATAGATGATCGAATTCCAGCCGGTGTTCTTCCAGCCGTCGGTGACCACCAGGATCCACCAGAAGGCGTTCTTTTCGCCGAGGAAGAGATACGGCTCCCGTAATACGCCCAAGTGCAGCAGGATATCGTTGACGACACCGTTCTTGGCCAGCAAGATGCTGATCATCAGCGCCACGACCGAGTAGGCGATGAAATGCGGGAAATAGCTGATGGTCTGGACCACGCGCTTGAAGCGCAGGCGGCTGATTTCATTGAGCAGCAGGGCAAAGATGATCGGGACCGGGAAGAGCAGCACCAGCTTCAAGGTGCTGATCGCCAGGGTATTGACCACCGCGTTGACAATGGTCACGTCGTGGAACAGCTGACTGAAATGTTTGATGCCGACCCAATCGCTGCCCCAGATCCCGGTTTTGAACTTGAAATTCTTGAAGGCGATCTGGATGCCGGCAATGGGAATATAGTGGAATACTGCCAGCCAGGCGACTGCCGGCAAGGCCAGGATCAACAGGTACCTTTGCCGCCAGGCCATCCGCCGCCAATTCTTGAATTTGGTCTTGATATGGATCACTCCCAACCGAATCCGGAGCTGCCGCAGAATGAGTTGGCAGACTGGGCAGCTCCGGCTGACTTGATCGATTAAAGTCTGTATGATTTATTTCTTGCCCAGTTTGGCCATCCAATAATTGTAGCGTTCGGTGAGCAGCTTCTCCAGGTCAGCCAGGCCGACCTTGTTCATGTTGGCAATCGTCTTGGTGTATGCCGCTTCAAATGCGCCGTTGTTGGGGGCCAGTATCATTTCCGCCTCGCCGGCGGTCCATTCCTTGACGACATTGTTGTACAGCAGCTGTTCGTCGGCGTTGGTGAATTTGGTCGTCAGGTTCAGTTCCTTGAATTCTTTGCCGTATTTGGCGCCGAACGAGGTGAGGATGTCGTCGCTGACCTCCGGGAAGGCCTCGTTGTAAGGTCGGTTATAATAAGCGATCGACCAGCGGGTCATGACCATGCGCATGATATTGTTGAAGTAGCCCCATTTATTCATGAATTCGGGATTCTTCATCGATTTCAGGTCGGCCTGCAGGGCGTCGGTCAGAATCCGGCGGCCATACTTGGTATCTTTGGAATAATCGACTTTGAAATCGATGCCTTCGCGGCCATTGACACACATCAGCTGGACGTCGTCCTTCAGCATGTAGGTCAGGAATTCGATGCAAGCCTTGGGCTGCTTGGTCGTGTTCATGACGAAGACACCGCCGGTATTGCCGATGTTGGATACATTGAAGTCGTTAATGACGATGTCTGAACGCTTGACGCCCGGACCGAGCGGCGGTTCGATCGGAATATAGGTTCCTTCACGTTCCATGCCCTGACGGTACATGCGCAGCTGCCATTCATGGCCGATGACGATCATCGGATCGGCAGCCTGGGCGATCTGGCGGACCGAGTCATCGTTGCTGGCTTTGAAGGTGAAATTGTCGGCCTGGATCAAGCCATCCTGGTACAGGCTGTTGACATAGGCCGCACCTTTCTTGTATTCTTCGGATTTGATGTTGAACGTGACGACGCCATTCGCCTGCTTATAGATGAACTGCGGTCCGGCAAAGCTGGCCCGGGCAACTTGCAGGGCATTGATGTCGGTGGTCACGCCCCAGGCATAGCTGGTGAGGAAAACCGGGTATTTGGAGCCATTGGCCTTGGCCTGTTTGGCGACCGCCCGGACGTCTTCCAGAGTCTCCAGGGGCGGTTTGCCCATTTCTTCCCACTTTTTGTTGTTCTTGACGAATACGGTGACGATCTTGCTGCCGCCGGGGATCGACGCCAGCTTTTTACTGTCGCTGTAACTCTGGTTGATATAATAGATATCGCCGTCGTCCAGGGCATGGACCTCCTGGTACTGGTATGGCAGGACATCATAAAACGGCTTGCAGTACTGGTCGGCCAGCTTGTTCAGCGACATGGCATAGCCTTCGTCATAAAGAGCCGGCACATAGGTCGAGTACAGCAGGTCCGGGAATCCCGAACCGGAGGCCAGCATGGTGTACAGTTCCTCATGGTTGCTGGACGCGGCATACTTGATGTTCAGGGCGATGCCGCATTTGGCCGTAATATCCTGGGTAACCGGATCGCCGCCCCATTTCCAGCCGTTATACAGTTCAGGCGAGTCATAGAACATATTGAGGGTGATGACTTCTTTGGGTTTCGCTGCCGTGGTGGCCGCCGCGGTAGTTGCAGCCGTGTTCCCGGCCGTGGTGGCGGCAGCGGGAGCGACCGTTGTGGTGGTGGTTCCGGCACAGCCGGCAACAGCCAGGATCAGAACCAGGACGAGAAACAGACAAAGACCTTGGGTGTATCTTTTCATTGAGCACCTCCTATAGATTTGTATCGGGTTCTCCCTCATAGTATGGGCAATCTGTCTATAGAAGAAGTGGATATATTTCGCTATGGTGGAAATATTATGGTTCGTCGGCCGCCATTTCGCTCCAGTTGAGATAAATGCTCAGGACAACTGTTGTCCCGACATTCTGTTGGCTGAAGATCTCGATGCTGGACCGTTCATTCAGCTGATATTCCAGTCGCCGCTTGACATTGAGCAGACCAAGGCCATTAACGGCCTTCGGATCCTCCTGATGGAAATTCTGTATTTTATCATTCAAGTCCTTTAGCTGTTCCGTCTGCAAGCCGATGCCATTGTCTTCGATGGTGATGACAATGCATTCAGCGGTCTTTTTCAGATCGATGGCGATATAGCCGACGGTTTTCGTCGAAAGACCATGGCGGACGGCGTTTTCCACGATCGGCTGCAGGATCAGCTTGGGTACCTGGACATCCGCCAAATGCTCCTCGAGCCAGGAATCCATGCTGATCGAGTACTTGATTGGGTTTTCGCGCAAATAATTGACCAACTGGATATAGTTGCCCATATCGCTGATTTCATTGGCCAGGGAAACGGTGCTGCGGGCGTGCATCATCGAGTAGCGAAAGTACTGGCCGATTTGCGAGGCTGAAGCCGCCAATTCGGTTTGACCGCGGCGTTCGGCCTGAATCCGCATCATATCCATGGCATTGCAGATAAAATGCGGTTTAAGCTGATTCGTCAGCTGGGCGTAAATCAATTCGCGTTCGCGCTCAAAGGCCTTGTGCAGGCGATCGATCAGCTGGTTGAAGCTGGCGACCAGCTTGCCGATTTCGTCTGTGGACTGGATGGCAATCGCGTAATTTTTCCGCAGCGGATCCATGCGGTCGATTTCATTGGTGAAGGCTAGCAATTTTTTGAGCACCAGGCGCGATAACAGGAAGGACACGCCAAGCAGGCTGATGATGATAATCAAAATCGCCAGGAAGATGTAATTGCGCTGTTCCTGCGCCATCAACAGCCCGCTTTCCGGAATCAGGTAGATCAGGCTGGCATCCAGCGTGTTAAGGCGATAGCTCATCGCCGAGTAACGGCTGTTCGCACCGACGCCGGTATGCAGACCGGGTTTCGTCAGCGCGGCATAATCGAAGGTCTCCCTGATCGTGTCGCCGCTGGCGAAAATGATATTGCCCCGGGCGTCCGCCAATTGCAGGCTTTCGCCGCGCTCGGCGGAAAAGTCGGCTATGGCCTTGCAGAGCATGGCGTTGTCGACGACGATTTCGATGAATCCGGATTTATTCTTGAGGCTGCTGGAATCGATCATGCTGTAGATATACCACACATTGGTATCGGCTGCGGCATTGATTGTGAAGGGATATCGATGCCCTGTGGCGCAGTACTCGATGGCCGTCTTGGGAAACCGCATGTCCGGTGTCAGCGCGTGAATCCGCTCCAGGTTATCATCCAGCGCTTCATCCCGGTACATCATGTTGTTGACATTAAACAGCGAAGGGTTGTTGTGGATGATCCGGATGCTGTTGATATAGTCATTCTGGTACATGATGATGTCAAACCAGGGCCGGATGTAATACATCACTTTGTTGACAATCTCCTGATCGATCTGCTTGAACCGGACCAGGTTCATGATTTGCTGGTCATCAGCAAGAAAGCAGCTGTATTTGATATAGGTTTCCATGACATTGTCCATGCTGATCACGATCTGGGACAGGGCATTCTGGGCATTCTTAATCTTATTATCGGCATATTTCTGCGCCAGCGCGTCATAATAAAGATAGGCCCATACCGAAAGCGGCAGAAGCACCACCATCATGATCACCAGCATGACCTTGATGCGTAAACTGGATTTAATTTTTTTGATCATGTTCCAGTCTCCCTTCACACAGCATGCCGCCGCTGCGCGTCTCATGGTATTGCCCGGGAGTGAGCCCATACACAGTCTTGAATAGCCGGAAGAAGTACTTGCTGTCGGTGAAACCGACTTTGCCGGCTACCTCATAAATGAAACAATTGGTGTTTTCCAGCATTTCGGCGGCTTTGGCGAGCCGGTAGCGGGTTAGATAATCCGTGAATGATGAACCGGTGCATCGCTTGAACATGGTGCTGGCGTATGAATAGTTCAGGTTCATTTCATTGGCGATCGTCGTCAGGTTCAACGATTTATAGTAGTTTTGCGCGACATATTTGAGAATCTGGCCGACTTTCTGCGGGACAACTGGCGAATCGTGCCGCCGGGCTTGAAAAAGGCTGATGGCCAAGGCTCGCAGCTGGTTGAGCGTGTAATCGGCCTTGGCGTCAGGCATGTCCGCCAAAGACAGGCCCCGGAAAGTCTCGGACCATTGGGCGTAGGCATTCCCGGCATTTACCCGGTTGCGGTTCAGGTCGATAAAGAGCTCATCCACGGCATTTTCATAGAGATGAACATCATTTTGCAAGCAGGCGGCATAGATGCTGTCCTTATGGCGCTGAAAAAGGGCCTGGGCTATATTGATGGCATTGTAGCAGACGATGGTATTTTCCACCCGGAGCCGCCGGGCATAATCGAAGGCAAAAGTAGCCTGGCTGTAAATCGCCTTGATGCCGATCTCCCGGCGCTGGCAGGACAATCCGGCGCTGAAGCTGGAAAAGCAGGCGCCGATTTTTTCCGTCAGATCGTTCAAAAGCTTCTGAGACGCATACCCGGTTGTGCCGATGATGAATACAAAAACCGTATCGGCATGAAGGTAGTAAATATTGGCCAGATCCATATCCGCAAGCGTTCTGGCAAGATGCGATAATTTTTCGTGTGCCGGATTGGATTTATGACTGTCCGCCAGGAAAATCATCTGGTAATCCGCATTGATTTGATCCAGACCGGTATTGGCACGGATCTTGTCGAAGCTCAGGTCACTGGCCGGTGATGACAAATAGACATCCAGCATCCGGTAATACAGATGGTTATGCTGCTTCAAGTCCAGTTGTTTCTGCCGCTCGGATTTATCTGCTTTCAGGATTTCCAGGATTTCATATTGCAGTTTTTCCGGCTGGATCGGTTTGATTAAAAAGGCCGCGGTTTTGTATTTAACAGCCTTCAGCGCAAAATCCAGCTCGGGAAACGCCGTCATGATGATGATCTCACAACGGATCTTGTTATCGTGAATATATTGGGCTACCACAAATCCATCATTGCCGGGCATCACAATATCCAGGAGGAGGATGTCCGGTGCCTGGCGCCTGATCAGTTCGATCGCTGCCTGGGCCCGATCGGCATGCAGGATCTTGTCAAAACCGATGTTCATTTTGACCAGCATATCTTCGATTTCATCGCGGACATCCTTTTGATCATCCACGATCAAGATGCCATTCAATATTATCACCGGCTCCCTGGTATGAATTCTGGTACAGATGGTCAGGCCAATCAGGCGCGGCCTTATCAGCAGAATAGGTGCCGACGGTTGATTTGTCAAGGCGTCTTGTGCCGGTATGATCGCAGCATCTTTGCCTGGGCCGCGCCGGTTGCAGTTCAGGGTACCAGCTCGAGCGCCAGTTCCATCATCCGGGTGAAAGCCACCTCACGTTCTTCGGCAGGCAAGGCAGCATGGCTGACCAGGGAGTCCGATACGGACAGGATGGTCAGGGCGTCGACGCCCGCCCGCGCGGCATTCATATAGAGCGCCGAGGTTTCCATTTCGACGGCCAGCACTCCCATACCCGCCCACTTGCGCCAATCATTCGGATCGTCGTTGTAGAAAACATCCGTGCTGAGGATGTTGCCGACATGGACCGGTATGCCTTTCTGTCCGGCAGCCGCAGCAGCCTGGCGCAGCAGCTTCCAGGACGCCGTCGGCGCAAAGTCGCCGGCCAGGCCGAATTGTCGGGCATAGCCGGAAACGGTCGACGACGCCATGGCCAGCACGATGTCCTTGATCTGCAGTTCCGGTTGCAGGGCGCCGCAGGAGCCGATCCGGATCAGGTTCTTGACGCCGTAAAAATGAATCAGTTCATAACTGTAGATGCCGATTGACGGCATGCCCATGCCGGTGCCCATGACCGACACCCGCTTGCCCTGGTATTGGCCGGTAAAGCCCAGCATGTTGCGGACAGTATTGAAGCGAGTGACCTCAGTCAGATAATGGTCGGCCAGGTATTGGGCCCGGAGCGGGTCGCCGGGCAGGAAAATCGTCTCAGCTATGAGATCCTGTTCCTTGGCTGCGATATGGGGTGTCGGAATCATGCTTGACCTCCTCTGGCTGCCGTTCAGCCGGCTCAGATGACAATTCGACGGTTCATGTTCATTATACAGCCGGACATCCATTTTCGGTATGTCCTCCAATGCTTCTGCGGCTGGCTTTTTCCGCCGGATTCCGCTAGAATGAGGCCAAGTGCCTGCCCGCCGGGACGGTCGCAGGCACATGGGCGGAAAGGTGGCTGATCTGGGGACATGAGCTATCCAATCAACAGGGACTTTCTGAATGAGGATGTATTGCGCTTCTGGTGCGGCCAGATCAAGGCGACGCCAGAATTATCCGCTGTCCTGGCCGATACGGCGGCAGCTATCCGGGCTGATGAACGTCTGGTGGCCATTTTCCGGCAGGAACAGCAGCTGCATGGCCCGGCCAACCAATGGTTCAAGGGGCCGGGCGACTTGCCGGTGGACGATGCTGTCAAGGCGGCGCTGCCTGAGCCGTCGCTCTTCTATTATCTGTCCTATTTGTCGGCGCTGCCCTGGACTCATGACCGCTATGCCGAACGCGGCATGCCCGAGGTTGTATTCGCCGCCACCATCGCGAATTTGCCGTTCTTGATCCAGCATCGCTATGCCGCCACCGGCCGCTGGTTCTTCACGCATTTCACCTGGGTCTGGCGTTATCTGGCCGGTGTGCTCTATCGTCTGGGCCGCATGAATTATCAGGTCATTGCCTGCCCTGCCGGGGTGCGGGCTTTCCGGCACCGCTCTGCTGACCGGATCGCTGTTCTGGCCGATCCAGACCTTCCTCTGCGTTCGGATGGTTATGCCAATGGCGCCGGCGGCCGGAACGAGCCGGACCCCTGGCAGGCGATTTATCGCGCAACCGAATCCGGCTGGCTGGGCCATCCGGTCTCCCGTCAGGGTCAGGTCGCACGGGAATCCATCTCGCTGCCGCGCGCTGAATGGTCGCCGGTTCTGCAGCCCGGCGACTGGGTGCTCGATGTCCACATCCCTTGGAACGAACGGTTTGAGCCGCAGGATTGCCAGGCTTCGCTGGCTATGGCCGAGCAGTTCTTCCGCCAATATTTCCCGGATCAGCCTTACAAAGGCTTTTACTGCCACACCTGGCTGTTCACCGTCCAACTGGAGCAGTTTCTGACTGCCGAGAGCAACATCCTGCGTTTCCAGCGTGAATTCCATTTGCTGCCCTATCCCGGCAACAGCAATTTCCTTTGGTCGTTCGTCTTCCCGGAAGGCAGCACACCGGAAAACGCGCCGCGTGACACCCGTCTCCGGCGCGCTGTGCTCGATCATCTGCAGAATGGCGGCGAATTGTTCGAGCAGCAGGGCATCGCCCTGCAGGGGGCGGCTGGCTGGGGCAAAGCCTGATTCCTGGTCCGGCTGTTCCATCCGGGCTGGTCCCGTCGGCGGGCTTCAGACGAGATCAAGGATTGAAAATCAGCTGGTCCTTGACTTTTTCGCCTTCGGCGCGCAGATAGTCCAGATCGGCCGCGGTCAATGGCTGGCTCAGGCATTCGTCGATATGATCCAGCATGAAATTGAAGTGCTCGATATTGCCTGGCGGAACCAATGTGGCGCCGCCCTTGGCCAGGCCGTACTTCATGGCCGCGATGGCCAGGCGATCGTTGCCGGCAATCGGCTTGCACCAGGATTTGGGATAGGTTTTTTCTTCGCCGGGCAGCCATTTGCGCAGGATCAGGGTTTTCATCGCCAGCAAACCGGCGCCGGTCTGCCGGACACGGTCGGCGATGCGGTCGCCCCAGCCGGTCACGACACCCAGAGCCCAGTTCATCGGAAACAGCACAGTGTCAAAATCATAGAGGTCGAGTGCTTGCAATGCGGTGCTCTCGTTGTGTGTCGAGAAGCCGACATTCCGGATCAGACCTTCCCGCTTGGCCCACAGGAATGTTTCCATCGCTCCGTTCGGGCCGAATAGAGTGTCCAGGTCTTCTTGCGTGGTCAGCGCATGGATCTGGTAAACATCAAAATGATCGGTCTGCAAGGCCTGCAGGGAATTGAGCAATTCCGCCCTGGCTTCCGCCCCGGTCCGCTTGCCGGTCTTGCAGGCCAGGAATATCTCGCGTCGATAAGGCGCCAGCGCCGGACCGAGCAAAGCCTGGGCATCCCCATAAGACGGGGCGACGTCAAAATAGTTGACACCCTTGTTAAAGGCATATTCGACTAGCCGGTTGGCCTGTTCCTGGGTTTCATGCATGTGGATGATGCCGCCATAGGTGACCGGACTGATCTCCAGTCCGGTGCGGCCCAATTCATTCTTGCGCATCGGTTTCGCCTCCTTCATGTTAAATACGTTGCTGCGTTAAGCTGGCCGCGTCAGTCAGCGAGTTGCCACCAGGACGCAGGCTTGTACAACCGATAGCTCCAAATCTGCAGCTAACGCCAGTACGGACTCATCTGTCGTGCCGGGCTGGAACCAGACGTTCCGGATACCCAGCGCCGCCGCTTCCTGCAGGAAATTCTTCGCCAGGGCCGGTGCGACGACCATATTGATGACATCTGGTTTTTCGGGCAGGTCAGTCAGCGATTTATAGCAGGGATCGCCGTCGATCTCGATATAACGGGGATTGACAGCAAAGACCTGATAGTTGCGCCGCTTCAGTTTCCGGTAAATCATGTTCCCGTATTTTTCCGGATTCTGGTTGGCGCCGACAACGGCCCATTTCTTTAGCTGCAGCATGTCCTCTTCCAGCATGGGGGCTCCTCTCCGGTCGAATAAAAGCCAGTTCACCAAATTACCGTCGATCTTGACCCGTTATAGCCGGGCTGTAACGCTGTACGCCTGCCTGGTGACCTGCTTCGATCTGTCCTTATTGAATATTATACCGATTGCCGCCAAATCAGAAAAGCGGCGCCGGCATTAATTCGGCATGGCGCAACAATGGCCATGTTCAGCAGGCTGTTATATCGTCGGTCCATAGTTGCCATCCCTGGTCGATGCATCATTTTATGCCAAAATTGATTGGAAGCGGTGATGATCATAATCAATATAGAAACGTTTTTTGCGATGAATATGATCATTGCTAAACAAGCGCATTTAGCCTGATTTGATGTCATTTTCAATATGAAAAATTAATAATATTTTATTTAAAGCACATTAACCAAATATCTGTTTCGCACAATGTGCAATTAACCAAAATTGCTAACGATTATATTCATCAAAAAATGCGGTTTTTTGATGAATATAATCATCGGCGGTCAAAGTCTATTTACTCCAAAAATGAGTGCACACCCGGATTTGCGCTGCAAGCCGTTTTTGTTCATTTTTTTGAGAGATGCTGGAATCTGGTTTTGCCTTGGCTGATCCGGCTTTTTATAACAGACTGTAAGCAATCAAGCCCGCAAGACCGGCGCCGCTCATCACCAGGACGGGGTCGATCTTCTTCAGGCGCAAGGCAGCCAGGCTGGCGACAGCAATCGCCACGGCAATCCAGTCCACCGAGGCCGGATGCAGATTGGCCGGTTGGCCTTGCCAGAAGCTCAAGACCAGCAGGGATAAGCCGGCGGAAGCGATCATGGCGACAACGGCCGGACGCAGGCCGCCCAGGATGCCTTGCATCAGGCGCAGGCTGCAATATCTGTAATAGATCACCGCCAGGACCAGCACGATGATAAGCGACGGCAGGATACAGCCGAGCGTGGCGACCAGGGCGCCGCCCAGACCGGCAATCCGCTGCCCGACGAAGGTGGCCGAATTGATGGCAATCGGGCCCGGCGTCATCTGCGAAATCGTGATCACATCGGCAAATTCGGTCAGGGTCAGCCAGCGACGGTTATCGACGATCTGGCTCTGGATCACCGGCATAGCCGCGTAACCGCCGCCGATGCTGAACAGTCCGATCTGGAAAAAGCTCCAGAAAAGCTGAAGCAAGATCATAGGGCCTCCCTGGCGCCGTGCCGGTTCCGGATCAATGTCACAGCGGCGCCGATGATGCCGCAGCTCAGAACAATCAGCATGACGTTTGCATTCAGGCATTTGGCGGCGATGAAAGCCAGGACCATCACGGCGATCGGCAGGGCTTCCCGCAGTTTCAGGATTTCCTGGGTCAATTTGAGCACCACATCGGCAATCACGGCCACGACGCCGGCCTGCATGCCCTGCAGAATGCGGTTGACCGCCACACTGTCTCGGAATTGGGCATAAAACAAGGAAATGACTGATAAAGTGATCAACGGCGGCAGGACGGTTCCGCATACCGTCAGCAGGGCGCCCGGTACGCCGGCCAGCCGGTAACCGACCAGGATCGAGGCGTTGACGGCGATTGCGCCCGGCGAAGACTGGGCGATCGCGGTCAGGTCCAGCATCTCGCGTTCCTCGATCCAATGCAGTTCTTCGACGAAGCGCTTGCGCATCAGGGGGATGATGACAAAACCGCCGCCGAAGGTAAACGCGCTCAGCTTGAAAGTCGAAATAAACAGTTTTAAGAAAAAGGACAAATTCTTTTTCAAGGCTTAACCTCCGAGTTGGTTCCCACCCGGTAACAAACCGCCGGTTTTAATCAGTCACTATTTTACACTAGTCTTGATCATAATAAAAATAATATTATATAATAAATATGATAACATAAATCGTATATGGAGGACTCGTGATGACCTTGCGGCATATCCGGATCTTCGTCGAAGTCAGCAAAACTTTAAACGCCACCACGGCTGCCGGCAACCTGCATATATCGCAGCCGGCTGTCAGCCTGGCCATCAAGGAACTGGAGGAATACTATGGCGTCCAGCTTTTTGACCGGATCGCCAAAAGGCTCTATCTCACCAGCGCCGGCGAGCATTTCCTGCATTATGCGACCAGCATAACCGCCCTTTTTGACGAGATGGAAACGAATATCCGGAATTGGGACGCCCTCGGCCGGCTGCGCATCGGTTCCAGCATCACGATCGGCACCCGGCTGATGCCCGGCTATGTCCGGGCTTTCACCACACAGTGGCCGCAGGTGCAGCTCAAAATCGTCATTGACAGTTCCGATATCATCATCCGTAAAGTACTGGAAAACGAACTCGACCTGGCCTTGATCGAAGGGGTCACCAACTCGCCCTATCTGGTCGTCGAACCCTTCATGGACGACGTCCTGGCGGTCATTTGTTCGATCGAACATCCCCTGGCGGCCAAAGGACGCCTCACCCTGGACGAATTGCGCGGTGAAAAGCTCCTGCTGCGCGAAACGGGCAGCGGCACGCGCGACTTGTTCGACCATGTCCTGGCATCGCTGGGCGTCATCATCGAGCCGGCGTGGGAGAGCACCAGCACCACAGCGTTGCTCAACGCCGTGGCGAACAATCTGGGCGTGGCGGTCATCTCACTGCGCCTGGCTCAGGAATCCTTGGCTGGCGGCAGGATGACCGCCCTGGCCATCGAGGGTGTCAGCCTGCAGCGGAAATTCAATCTCATTTACCATGTCAACAAGCTGCTCACGCCATCGGCGCAGGCCTTCCTGGCGATCTGCCGGCAGTTGGACATCAATTGAAGCAGGCGGCCGGGTGGGCACGAATCTCCGCCACTTCGCAGATGTGATCGGCGATACGCTCCAGGTAACTGAAGATGTCGAGATAAACGATGCCGCTCTCGATGGTGCATTTGCCTTCTTCCAGCCGGCGGATGTGGTTGGCTTGCGACTGGCGGTATAACTCGTCGATTTTGCCCTCGATCTGGATCGCTTCATAAGCCGGTGTGATGTCCTCGCCTTTCAAGCTGCGGATCGTCAGGTCGAACATCTGGTCCACAAGGTTGCCGGCATTTTGCAGATCCGCCAGGGCTTCTTCACTGAAGGTCAGCTTGTTGTCAATATAGGTTTGGGCCAGCGCTGTCAGATCCACCACATGGTCGCCGATTCGTTCGACATTGTTGATGCTGTTGATCATGGCCGGGACCAGGTTGGATGTCTTTTCGCTCAAGGTCTGGCGGGAAAGATCGACGGTATATTGCAGGATGTTCTTCTGGATCTGGTTGACTGATATCTCGGCATTCTCGACCGTCTTCAGCGACGAATCACTTTTCTCCCGGATCGATTTCGTGACCGAGGACACCATCTGATGCGTGATCTCAACGCCGCGGGTCACTTCCTGCAGCGTCGCGCTGAAGGCGGCAACCGGCGTCTCCAGCAGCAACCGGTCCAGGAAGATTGGG
>JAEXPB010000420.1 GCA_023438965.1 Bacillota bacterium
GTCTTTATCTGGGAGGATCATCAGCATGAACAGCCCGAAGTCCATTTTGGTTACCCTGCCCCTGACTGACGCGCAGAAACAGGCGCTGGCGGCGCAAGCCCCCGGTTGTGCTTTCACATATCTGCCAGTACCGAAGCTGACCCGGGAACAGGTGCAGGCGGCACAGATCATCCTTGGCAATGTCCCGCCGGCTTTGCTGAAGGGCTCGCCAAGTCTGGAATGGCTGCAGCTCAACTCTGCCGGCGCCAAGGATTTCGTCGCGCCGGGCGTCCTGCCGGCCGGCGCCATCCTGACCAATGCCACCGGTGCTTACGGTCTGGCCATTTCCGAGCATCTGCTTGGCATGCTGCTCACGATCCAGAAGAAACTGTATCTCTATCGGGACAATCAGCACCAGGGACTTTGGCATGATGAAGGCTCGGTTACCTCGATTGCCGGATCCACCGTTCTGATCGTCGGCCTCGGTGACATCGGCGGCCAGTTTGCCCGCAAGGTGAAAGCCCTCGGTGCCTATACTATCGGCGTCAAGCGGCATGCCTCCGCCAAGCCGGACTACCTGGATGAGCTCTATACGATGGAGCAACTGGATGACCTGCTGCCGCGGGCGGATATTGTGTCGCTCAGTTTGCCGGACACGCCGGAAACTTTTCATCTATTTGACCGGGAGCGGCTCAGCCGGCTTCAACAGTCAGCCATTGTGCTGAATATTGGCCGCGGCTCGGTTTTCGAAACCGAAGCGCTCTGTGATTGCCTGGCGAGCGGCCACCTGGCCGGCGTCGGCCTCGACGTGACCGATCCGGAGCCGCTGCCGGCCGGTCATCGCCTGTGGTCGATCCGCAACGCAGTCATTACACCGCATGTCTCCGGCGGTTATCATCTGCCAGCCACACTATTGAACATTGTGCGGATCGCCACGACCAACCTGGGGCATTTCATGCGCGGCGAATTCGCGGCCATGGAGAGCCCGGTCGATTTCCAGACCGGCTACCGGCGCTTTGTCGAGTAATCCTGACGGTTTGGCATTTTCGGGCGGTTATTCCTGGTACTCGTCCAGCAAGCCGGCCGCATAACGCACATAATCGGCGCAGGACCGCTGCCGGTAATATGCGTCGGTCCGCGGCTCCGGCGTCGGATCGGTTGATGCGCTTTCGGGCGGTATGATATCCCGGCACAGGATCGAGCCGTACTCGGTGCGGAATTGCCTGGCCAGGTCCTGAATCCGCTGGTAATGGGCTTTCTTGGCCGCCAGGTCCTGAGGATCCGCGTAGCCGTATTTCATGCCGGCAACCATGAACAGACCGGTCAGCGCGCCGCATACTTCGCGCAGGCGCCCCATGCCGCCGCCAAATGACGAGGCCAATTTCAAGGCTGTCGCCTGATCCAGGCCCAATTCCTCATGATAGGCGGCAAATACCGACTGGGCGCAATTATAGCCTTCCTTGAACAGGGCTGCCGCCCGCTCCGCATGATTGATCTGATCCATGCTCTCACTCCCGATCTGCAATGATCTCTGGCTTGCCACAGGCATATTCCATATTATCATGCTTTCGTGATATGGTCACGGAAAAGCCGTGACTCCTCTGTTAAAATGGGCACAAATCAAATTTTGAAATGGAGATGAGTCTAATGGCTTCCAAAAATGTGATAACCTTGACCGCAGAAAATTTCGAGAATGAAGTGATCAAATCCGATAAACCTGTCCTGATCGATTTCTGGGCTACCTGGTGCGGGCCGTGCCGGATGATCGCACCGACAATCGACGCGCTGGCCGATGAAATGGGCGACAAAATCAAGGTCGGTAAAGTGAATGTCGATGAACAGCAGGAATTGGCTGCTGCATTCAAGGTCATGAGCATTCCGACTCTGGCCATGACCCGCGGCAATACGGTGATCATGCAGAGCGTCGGCGTCAAGTCCAAAGATGCGCTGAAGCGGGAAATCGAAGCCCGGATCGGCGCCTGACCCGGCAATGGGCGATGCCCGCCCGATCGCGTTCAAGCATTATCCAAAAGGCAGCGGACAAATACAGTTCGCTGCCTTTCGCTCATTAAGGGCAAAGGCCATCAGAGCAGACTGTCCAGCGGCAGCGGATGGTCCTTATCCCAGGGTAAAGTCAAGTATTGAAAGCCGATTTCCCGCAGCAACGCATAGGCCGTGGCAAAACCGCGCCCCAGGTGGGCGGCCTGATGCGCATCGCTGCCGATGCTGACCAGGCGGCCGCCGCATCGACAATATTCGCTGGTAAAAGTGATGTCCGGGATGGTCTTCCCGAGCGGCGCGAAGAGGCCGGAAGTGTTGATCTCCAAAATTTTGCCGGATTGGGCGCAAACCCGGGCCAACTCATGGTCCAGCCCGCTGATCTCGCGCGCCAGCTGGGCGTCCTTCAAGAAAACCGGTTTCAAGTACCGCTTGTAAACACCAGCATGGCCGATGACGTCAAACTCGGGCCGGGCAAGCATAGCCTTCACTTCAGCGTAGTAAAACCGGATCATGTCCAGGACGCGCTGCTTGCCGATTGAATCTGCTTGGCCAAGCTCCGCCTGATTGTCCGTCGACTTCGGAAACGATAGGTGAACCGAGCCGATCGTATAGGCATAGCGATAACGCTGCAGGTTATCCAGAATTTTGGCCTCGCCGCGGCTGGCGTAATCGATCTCCGCTCCGGCCCAGAAAGGGCAGCCTTGCTCCTGATAAGCATGGATGGCCTGAAGATAATCCGCTGGATCGAAGTGACCATATGAGCCGCCGCCGGGCAGGACATCGACGTGGTCGGTCAAGCCGATCCCCCTGATCTGGCCTCCCCGGACAGCCGCGGCATAATCATCCAGCGTGGAACGTCCGTCGGTGGAAAAGGTCGTATGAACATGGGTGTCGAAAATAGGCATGATCTGATGTTCGCTTTCTGTGTGCTTAAGTTCTAAACGCACCGAAGGAAAGCATAACATATTATCTCGACTTTTTCACCTCGCTGCGTGGCGTGAAAAAGAGGAGCTATTTAAAATCAATGATCAGCTTCTTGCCCAGTCCTTTGGCTAATTTCTGCAGTGTATTGATACTCGGATTCGCTTTGCCCGTTTCAATGCGGCTCAGCACGGCTTGATCCATGCCAACGCGGTCCGATAACTGTTGTTGGGTCATGCCGGCTTCATTTCTAGCCTTAATCAAAGCTTGAACAAAACTATACTCAGCTTCCGATGCTTCCCAGGCTGACTTAAATTCAGAATCAAGCAGTTTTTTTTCAAGATGCTTTTGAAAATCATCCATAACTTATTTCCCTACTTTCATATATCGTTTTGCATCTAAGCGCTCGATCTATTTCGCCAGGCGGAGTTTTCGGCGTCTTTTTCACAAAACCGTTCGTCAGAATAATTTTCTTGTCCTTTATAAAAAAATACAGGATTCGCGTGATATTATTCGATTGCTGTATTCTCAGTTCAAAAATGCCATTCTTTACCTGGCTCGAAAATGGTTCTCCCAATTGTGGACCGAATTCTCTTAAGAGCATGATCTGTCTAAAAACTTTACTCTGCATCTTGATATCTAGGCTATCAATAAATTCCTCCACAGGTTTCTGTCCATGATCAGTATGAAAGTACTCGATATCATAGGCCATGTTGTCATTCCTTTCAGCAAAATATGACATATATATCATATATCTAGCCATGATAATCTGTCAACAAGAAGATATAAAGCGACACTTGAATAATCCGCTAATTCAGAATCATCTTTTCTGAGGGCAGTTCCCATGGATCACTCACTAAATGTTGGACCCCTATTTAATATTCAGCATGCTTTCTATTTCATCAGCAGTGTCACAATTTTATAAGGTTTAAATTCAAGCTGAACAGCTCCATTGATGATTTCCAGCCGTTGCCCGGGCCGCTCGTTCAAGTCGGCCAGATAGATTTCCGAAAATGACTCCAGCCGCAGCGTCAGTCGAGTCTCCCGTCCCTCGTTTTCAAACAGGCGCAGAATATAGCCATCGCCGTCATATGCCCGCTTAAAGGCTGATTGAACAATATTGCCAGCGTCCCAGGCGAATGATGGCAGCCGGCCGGGTTGACCGGCAGTTGAACCGGCTTGGCAGATGATTTGTCCCAGCGGCGGGTAAAGGTAACTGTTTGCCGTATCAACAAAGGCCGTTCCTTCTGCAACCGAGTAAGGTATGAAAGCATATTCGATCCGTTGTTCGCCCAGGCATTGCCCGCCCGGGAACTCAAAACTGTAAGCGGCCATGCCAGACCGTCGCTTCATATTCATTTGCGTCATATTGCCGACGCCGCGCAAGAGGGTCAGGCTGACGCTGGTCTGTCCGGTCAGGTTGTCCACCCGCGGCTCGTAATCATATAATCCCCGAACGGCCACCGCCAAGCCGCGTTTTGCGTCCGCAATCGCCAGCCATTCGCGGAAAGGGTAGATGCTGGTCGGCGGTTGCACACAACGCGCATCGGCTTGCGGTCCCACGGCCGGCCGATCCAGAATCGCAAAGGCATTCTGGGATCGCACCGTGGCTGCGCTGAGCCGCGGATCAACCAGCAGGGCGATTTTGTGGTCATGGGCCGTATTGTTGATCGTCAGCGTCACATCGACACGCCGGGCGCCGCGGTAAATGGCCGCCGTGCAGGTGACCGGCAGGTCAATGCGATCTTTGCTGCGCTTGCCGCTTTCCAGCCGCGCCGGAACATTCAGCGTAGTCCTGATCTGCATCATGGCGCGGACCGGCCCGCGTTCGAGGATTTCCGCCGTCTGTTCGAACCGGTTGGACAGAACGGTTTCCGAGGGGATCCAGGTCGACGAGGTATCCCAGTAATCGCCGGTCTCGGCGGTTTCCACCAGCAGGTTCTGGCCATAATACCAGATGTTCTCCTTCTTGTCCCAGATATTCAGGAGCGAATCAGCCGCTTGCACCCGTAAATATTCATTTTCCAGGAAATCGTTTCCGACCTGCAGCGGATTGACGGCCGTTTTCTGACCGGCAGTCATGGCCACCGTCGAAAGCGTCGCTTGCGCCGGCACTTCGACGATCACCCGCTCGATCCCCCGCGGCGGATTGGCCTTGGTGGCCGGTAGATAAATATCATTGGTTTCCGGATCATCCCGCCAGAGGATCTGGCTCGGGCAAGTCCGGCCGTCCGGCGCGGTAATGTCGATATCACCTTGCCCAACCGGCAGCCAGATCTCCATAAACTGCGGCAACGCAGACGGCCGGGGCTGGTAAATCAGGATGCCGCTTTCTCTCTCGCCCCACCAGCAAGCGGTTTGCCGGCTGATGTCCGCCAAGGCGTTGTGCGCGACGCCCGCCCCGATCTGACGAATCGTGTTGAACCGGGCCAGCATCTCCGTATGCACTTCATCCGTGCTGGAGCCATGGATGCTGTCATGGGCGTGATTGGTCATCAGCAATCGCCAGGCCTCATCCAGCTGGCGGACGCTGTCCGCCCGGCCGCCGGTCAAAGCTGCCAGGGCTTCCAGAGGCTCGGCATATTTTTCGATGAGCGTTTCGGCTGCGAAATTAGCCCGTTTCAGGTATGCGCGCGTCGAAAGCGCGCCCAGGAGCACCGAGTGGAAGCGCGTGCCGATCAATTCCTGGTTATATACCGGTTTTACCGTCCTGGCAGCCTGAACCAAACGGATATAATCCTCCGGCGAACCGGTTCGGAATTCGATGTCGGTCTGCATCGCCTTGACCAGGGTCAGGACCTGGTCGAGGTGGACGGACGGCGGCGTGTGGTCGCCGCCAATGACAACCGGAACAATGCCGGAAGGGAAATTGGCCGCCGCCTGACGGACATATTGGACGACCGCCGCCGCATATTGCTGCGGGTTATCAATGTCCATCAGCTGCATGTATTTGCCATAAGAGATGTATCCGTCATAATAAGGCGTTGCCAGCGGATCCAGCAGGTAGTCGTTTGATTTCTTGAAGATATGGCTGTAGGAATCGCGGAAATTGATCGCGGTCAGACGGCTGCCGTCCAGGCCCTGGAACGTGAATTCATCCGGATAATCCGCGCTGATGTAGGGCATGCCCCGCATGAAAACCAGGCTGTCGATGCCGAAGCCGTTCAGTATTTGCGGCAGTTGGATCGGGTGGCCGAAATTATCCGGCAGGTAGCCGATCTTCATCGGTTGGCCAAATTCCCTGGCTGTCCGGTCGCCATACAGGCAATTCCGGATCATCGACTCGCCGCTGGGAATCCACTCGTCATACTGAGTGTAAAACGGACCGATGATCAGCTTCCCGCTCTGAACGAGCTGGCGGACGGTCGTCCGTTTTTCCGGGCAAACCGTCAGGTATTCTTCAACCGGGAAAACCTGTCCGTCAACCGTATAGGGCAAGGTTGCCGGATTCGCCGCACAGAGCGCCAACTGGCGATCCAGGGCCTCCACCAGCCAGAACCGGTAGCTATGCAGCGGCTGGTACCATTCGATATCCATATGGACATGGGAAATGATAAACGCGATGATCTGGCTCATGGCTGTTCCTCCCCGGCAAATCCTGTCCTGCCTGGCTTATTTTCCTGGCCGCCGTGGTCGATCAGCCGGTCGATTGCCGGATAATGACCTCGGGCGGCAAAAGAATCATCTGCACCGCAGGATTTTGCTGGTCGATCTTGGCCAG
>JAEXPB010000445.1 GCA_023438965.1 Bacillota bacterium
GGGATCGGGCGATCAGCCCGATCGCAACCGTCAATAGCAGATATCCGGTTATAATGATCAATTGAATCGACATGTGCTCTCCCCCGGATTGATTGGTTCAGAAACAGCACGTTTCAAGCACCGGTTATCACTCGACGGCAATCGGCAGGTCCAGTAAAGGCGGATACTGCTGGCAGCCGAAAATGTCGCCCTCGCCGGGGCTGCCGCTCGGACGGTCCCGGTAGATGGTGAATTTGATTGCATAGGCCGGATCAAACTCGACGAAATCGCAGATCCGCGATTCCGGGATGCCATAAAGCCGGGCGACGGCATCCCGGGTCAGGCTGCCGCTTTGGCGGACCAAGTCGTAATTTTCTTTTTCCCTGAAAATGACATCGAAGGTTATTTTGTCGGTGCCGGCGTTCTTGCTGCGGATTGTTTTTGCCAAATCAGACAGTTTAACTATTTTCATCCTCATTATCCCCCTCAACCGATAACGACCAGGTGCACGTCGAACAGATCCATGGGATCATCCATGGGGATGATATGGTTCATGGTCCACCAGTAGGCCGGTGAAGCCGGCAGAACCTCGTCGACGACGAAGGCCGCCGAACCAGCCGTGCCCTTGACTTCCGGCAATCGGGCGTAGAAGATCTGCCGGGTTCCGATCAGGGCAACTTCCTCGGCGATCTTGCTCGTCGGGCCGATGCCCTCGACGATCACGCACAGCTCATGCGATTGGGTTTCCTTGATCGGCTCCAGGCTGCCCATGACACCGTTCTTGCCGAAAATCCGGTAATGCAGCTGGTAGTCGACGCCGTGGAAACGCTCTTCGACCTGCTTCCGGGCCCAGTCGAGCACCTGGCTGATGTTTTTGATCGAATAGGGATCCCGGATGCCGGCAATACCGATGTAGCGTTCGCCGACTTTGCCCGAGCCTTCCAGCTTGACTGTTGTTTTGCCCTGGACTGGAATGAATTCCGCTCCGGTGATGCGGCAGGTTTTTTCGTCATATTGCTCATACCGGCAATTCGTCATGTCCAGGCAGCCGCCGGCCACATATTCGAAGAAGGGGTTGGACCGCTCGTACATGGCATGGCCGGCCACGGAAGCGATCGTGCAGCGCTGGTTCGGATGCATTGCCGTCACCTTGACGTCGGTGTCGGTAATCGTGCCGATGACGCTCTCCTTGGCACCGTAAGGTTCGCAGCAGAAGGACGCGCATTCCAGCACCTTGCCGGCATAATACGCGATATTCTCCGGAAATCCCTCCCAGATGGCCACTGCCGCGAAGATGGCGCAATCGCTGGACCGACCGCCGATGATCACGTCGGCGCCCATTTCCAGCGCTTTGATGAAGGGGTGGACACCGGCCACGGCGACGATCCGCTCGGTTCGCTCGATTTCGTCCGCAGTCAGCTCGCCGCGGCCGTCCAGTCCGGCAATCACCTTGCCTTGGCCAACCTGTTCCAACAGGAAGGACTTGGGCACTTCCGAGTAGAAATAAGCCAGCTTGAACGGAGCCAGCCGGTGTTTCCCGGCCAGCTGGCGGATAATTTCGACATACAGGTCGACGCGGCTGTTTGAGCCGGTGTCACCGGCCGAACCGATGACCATTGGCACATTTTGCTCGCGGGCAGCTACCAGCATCAACTCCAGGTCATGCGTCTGCCATTCGATGTGACTCGCGCATTTGTCGGCGCCCAGCGGCGTCGGGCCGATATCATCGCTGCCCGAGTCGCAGCAATAATAATCCGGCTTGGTTGCTGCACCGATGCGGAAGCTTTCTTCCTTCGTCGGCGCGAAACCGAGATGGCCGTTCGGGCAGATGATCCGTAATTCCTTCTTCTTCATAGGATACTCCTTGCTCTGATAATTGACCGACCAGCCGTCATCTTTTTACAGGGCGGCTTTGCAGGAAAACAAATCTGCAAATTCATCATAAAATCATCCGGAAGCCTCAACAAGACGAAAAAATCGTTCCGGATTTTGGCTTAAAAAGCCGGCGCGGCAAGCAAAAGGCGTACATTCCTGTACGCCTCCGGAGGACTGTTCATTCGCAATGGCGGTCAATCAACCGGATATAACCCGTCTACGCCATGCTCCGCACTCTTTTCATGGCTTCGTACAAAGCCAGGAACTGACGGTATTTCTTCTGCCATACCGGATCCACGTGCGGCTGGACACGCTTGCGGATTGCCACGGCAGTCCGGACCGCTGCTTCATAGTCGGGATAAAGACCGGCAGACACGGCGCCGATTATCGCCGCGCCGAGGGTCGCCGCCTCCTGTTGGACGGGGATGTCGACCGGCACGCCGCAGATGTCGGCCAGGAGCTGGCTCCAGACCGGTGATTTAGCGCCGCCGCCGGTGACGATCAGCCGTTCCACCGTCGTGCCTGCAGCCCGGATGGCCTCGCAATTGCGGCGGATCAGGCAGGCTACACCCGCCATCACTGCCCCGGCCATGTCGAAGGCGTCATGCCCGGCACGCAGGCCATAGAAAAGGCCGCAGGTGTCCGTGTCGTATTCCGGTGCGTTGGCGCCGGTCAGATAGGGCAGGAAAATCAAGTCATCGGCCGCTGTATTGCGCTGCGCCAAAGTCCGGTTGATTTCATCGTAGCCAGCCTGCGGCAAGCAGGCCTGTTTGAACCATTCCAGGCTGAAGCCGCCGCTTTCGGCGACGGCCAGCATGATCCGGGTGTCCGGCCGGAAGCCGTAATGCATGGCAATGCCGGGCTGGCCGGGCTGCGCGCTGGGTACCAGGGCGGCCAGAGCGGTGACAGTGCCGATCGACAGGCTGATGTCGCCGGCAGCCAGATTGCCGGTGCCGATCATGCCGGCGAAATGGTCCAGCGTGCCGAGATTGACCTGGGTCCAGGTCGTCAGGCCGGTGCGTGCCGCGGCCTCCGCCGACAGCAGTCCGGCTGTCGTGCAAGGTTCGCTGAGCGGCGGCAGCTGACAGGCCTGGATGCCGCAGGCCCGCAGCATTTCCGGCCAGTATTGCTTGGCATAGATATCCGTATAAAAAGAAAAGGTGGCGATCGACAAGTCGGCCAGCAAGCGGCCGGTCAAGCCATAGGCGACATAGTCCTTGAGCAGGACGTAGCGGGCGGCCTGGCGATGGACCTCCGGCCGGTTGTGCTGCAGCCAGCGGATCTTGGTCGCCGGCCAGGTCGGCAGCACGGCCAGTTGGCCGGTTTTTTGCCGGCAGAGCTCTGCAGGGAACAACCGCTGCAGTTCCCGGCACTCCGCAACGGAGCGCTCATCCATCCAGGAAATGGCCGCCATCAGGGGTTGTCCGGCTTGATCCAGGATCACGAGCGATTCGGCCTGGCCAGTCAAGGCAATCTGTGCGATATCGGCAGCCGGCACCGCTGATTGCCGCACCAGCTCGGACAGCATGTCGAAAAGGTTCGCCAGGTAGGCTGTGATGTCAAATTCAACCAGGCCGTCCCGGCGGTCGTAGGCAAGCGGCCGGCTGACGGCGGCCACTTCGCGCAAATGCTGGTCGTACAAAGCTGCCTTGGTATTGGTGCTGCCCAGGTCAATGCCGATAAAGTGCATGTTTTCACCACTTCCTCATCAGATGATAGCGTACGGCTGCCTATGATAAAGACGCCGTTCCGGCGGTTTGGTCGATCCGGAAGCGCGTCCGGAAAGGTTCGGACAACGCATTGATCCGCTCCAGAATGCCGATTTGGCCGGATAAAGCCGGCCAGCCGCTCCGATGGCGGGGCAGCCCGAACCCGAGTTCAACCGGATGCAGAACCAGATTCTCCAGCCGGCCGTTCCGCATGGTCCAGGTCGGAATCACCGACTCCCAGACTTCGGGAATGGCAGCCAGGCCTTTCGTGCCCCGCCGGCAGCGGGCATCCAGCGCATCCGCCACCGTATGCTGCGGACCCAGGTCATATTGCTCATAGAAATCGGCCGGCAAGCTGCTGACCGTGTCGCTTTGGAAGATGAAATTGCCCAGGCTGTAGAAGAT
>JAEXPB010000464.1 GCA_023438965.1 Bacillota bacterium
TACCAGTACCAGTCGTAAATGAAGACATTGACGCCATGGTCGGCAGCCGCCTGGATTTCCATTTCCATCACATAGGGATCGGCTTCATTGACATAGCCCCACAGGGGTTTCCGCGGCCAGTCATGGTCCGGCGTCTTTTTGACGGCGTTCCTCACCGACTGCCACTCGCCGATGCCCTCCGGCCAGAAGGTGCGGGTGCGCGGTTCATCGCCGGTATAGGCCGGCCAGACATAGGCGGCGACATCGTAGGTTCGGTTCATGACGGGCTCCTTTCATGCCGGTGCGCCGGGGAATGATGCGACAGGACCAGGCCACCGGCTTGTCCAGCTGGGACAGCTTCGAATAGCTTTTATTATGCCGCATTGACGCAGCCTGCCAAGGGGTGATCTTGAGTTTATTGGGTGGAATTTTCAGACCGGATCGGCCGCCTTGAAGTATCGGGCTGATTTCCCTATACTGCAGATAGCAGACAAATCAGGGGAGGCGATACCGATGCGCGATCCGCGGCAATTGGCCCGACAGGCTTATAATCCGGAAGTGAATCGCCAGCTTACCGGCTTAGCTCAACCGACGCCACCTGACCGAAGATATAGCCCCATTGCAGTCTGGCCGGCCGGACGATGACCTCGGATTCGCCGGCTGGCAGATCAAGGGTGCCGGCGTCAACCGTGACCAGGCCGTCCCGCGGCAGATCGACCGGCAGCTGACCGCCGGCTGTGGTGATTTGCAGGACCGGGCGATCATCGGGATCCGCCGGATCAGCCGGCGCCGCAACCTTGCCGGCGGTGATCCGGACCTGGTAACATCCGGCCTCGTTCACGCGGATACGCCAATGCGCTTCCTGCTCCGGCGTCCACCAGCCTTTGATGACGGTCCGGCCGCTGAGGTCATCTGTCCCCAAAGCCAGGCGTGTTCCCTTCACCCCATAGCCGACGAATGCAGCGGCATCTGCCGAAAGCTCGGTACAGCTGTGGACTTGGACGGTGATGGACTGCGGCTCGGCTTCGGCTGGCATTTGCTCCCGAATAACCGCCGGTTCGGCCAACGTCAGTTCAAAAATCTGCACCAGCGGATCCGGTGGCGCAGACGGCAAATCACGCAGCTCGACACCGTCGGCAACCGGGCGACAGGTAATTTCAGCCTCGCTGCCGAGCAGACGCACCCGCTGGATGGCTGACCCGATGCCGGGCAGCTGCAAGCGATCCCGGTCCGGCCAGTCCAGGCAATGGATATAAAGCCGATTACCGGAGCGGGTGGCGCCGCATTGTCCGGTCGCCGCCGCTTGGTTCGGCGCTTGGAGCCAGTCGAGGAATACCGGATCGGTCCGATAAACAGCCTCGCCGTTAACCCGCAGCCATTGCCCGATCGCCCGCATCACATCGGCTTGGCGGGCCGGGATGGTGCCGTCGGGTGCCGGCCCGACATTGAGCAGATAATTGCCGCCGGCCAGATTCATCTTGTCCAGGCTGCGTATCAGGTGCGGCACCGCGAAGGTCGCGGTATCGGCCCGATAACCCCAGGCAGTCGGGCTGATTGATTCGCAGGCCTCGAAGAGATAGCCGGTCAGGTTCTCCGGCAACGACCGCTCGGGCGTGAAGAAATCACCGCAGCGGGCGCGGTCGTTGACCACCGCGTGCGGCTGGTACTTCTTGATCAGGGCGTAGACTTCCCGCCCCTGCCAGTCTTCAACCGACTTATGCGAACCATCGAACCAGATCCCGTCAATGCGACCGTACTTCGTGCAAAGCTCCTCGACCTGCCCCATATAATAACGGATATAAGACGGCCAGTCCGGCCGGTCGGTGGCAGGCGGATCAGCCAGATCCTTGAAAGCGCCGCGATGGTGGACATAATTCGGATGGTGCCAGTCCGGCTGCGAGTAGTAGAGGATAATCCGCAGGTCCCGCCGCTGGCAGGCCGCGATCAGCTCACCGACCAGATCGCGCCGGAAAGGCGTGTTGGTGATCTTGTAATCGGTCAGCGCCGAGTCGAACAGGCAGAAACCATCATGATGCTTGGCGGTCAGGGTGATATACCTGGCACCGGCATCCAGGGCCAGCTGCACCCATTCGTCGGCGTTGAACCGGCTGGGATTGAACTGCCGGGCCAGCCGGGCATACTCGTCGCGCGGGATATGCTCGTGATATTGCGCCCATTCGCCGCGCCCCAGCAGTGCATAAAGCCCGAAATGCACAAACATGCCAAAACGGGCTTCATAAAACCAACGCAATTCCGGTTTAATGCCTTTTTCAACAATCATTGGCCAGACTCCTTGCTTGACAAGTACTTCAGAATAAGATAATCATAGCTTATCTGTTTAAGGAAACCATGGATTCAGGCAAGTTGTTTTTGTGAAAAATAAACCTTTCGCACACCGGCCAGCGAATGGCAGGAGGTATCGTCGTGATTCAAGGGAAACCGCTCCTGTCCGACATGATCCGGAATGTCCGGACTGAAGTCCTGCATGCCCGGCTGGCCCGCTGCGGCGAGGATTGGCGCAATTTGGACTATATCCCGTCTTACAGCAAGTTTTATTTCATTCTGGAAGGCGAATGCTGGCTAAAAATCGGCGACCAGGAATATCATCCGCAGCCAGGTGATTTTTTCCTGATGCCGGCGGGTGTCCGTCAAGGCTATGCGGCGATCAGCAATCAGCCGCTGATCAAATATTTCTGCCATTTTAACGCACGGGTGGGCGACATCAGCCTTTTTGACCTGATCAACCTGCCGCCGTTCGTGACGATCGGGAATCCGGAACCGATCAGCCAGCTTTTCGAGCAAATGCTGCAAAACCGGCGGGACAATCGCCTGGCGGCTGGACTCGCAGCCCGGTCGGCTCTCGACGGGCTTCTGGCCGCCTACCTGGATGAAGTGCCGGAAGATGCTGTCCGCCTGGTGGATAGCGAAGCGACTGCGATCCTGAAAACCGTGCTGGTCTACATCGACGAGCATTTAGCCGAACCGCTGCCCGTATCCCGCCTGGCAGAGCTGGTCCATTATCATCCGGTCTACTTCAGCCGGTTTTTCAAAAAACATGTCCTGCTGTCACCGAAGAGCTACATCAGCCAGAAACGGCTGGATAAGGCCAAGAATCTGCTCAGCCATACCGGTCTGAGCATTGCCGAGATCGCCGTCCGGACCGGTTACCCGGATTTGTTCTATTTCTCCAGCACCTTTAAGGATCATTTCGGTCTGGCGCCGACAGAGTACCGGGGGAATTCATAGCAGCGGGAAAGTCCAAGTCAGCAATAAACGCTAATTATGTGACAAAATAGATTGATGATTGTGATAGTCAAGCTAGTTATAATAGCACTATTTAACCAAGCCTGTAATCCGCGTTTCCGCAATTCAATAGATGCTTTCCAGATAATGTCATGAAAGATAAACAGCTAAAAGGTTGGTGTAAAAGAGGGGATTCAATCATGAATGGCAAAGAAATAATCCAACAGCTTAGCCAAGGCAGCATCCCGCCGCGCGTTCCGTTTTGCCCGACAATTTATGAACATGCTGCGAAAATAATCGGGGTTAAGCCTTCAAAGATGGCCATCAGTGCCGATCTGATTACCGCCGGACAAATTGCCGCCTATGAATTGTATCATCAGGACATCGTAACCGTCGGGGTGGACATTTATAATATCGAGGCCGAGGCTCTGGGATGTCCGGTGCTGTATTATGACGATGATACCCTTCCCTCGATTGACGGAATCTATATTGACGATGCAACCGATCTGAAAAACCTTGCCCTTCCCAATCCGCTCAAAGATGGGAGAATGCCGGTCATTCTGGAGGCTTGTGAGCGAATTAGCGAGAAAATCGGTCGTGAAGTGCCCGTTAATGGCTGCATAGTCGGCCCCTTTACCCTGGCCGCTATGATGCGGGGGTATGAAAACATGATCATCGACTTCATGGATGATATGGACTTCGCCATGCAGCAATTGAGATTCGCCAGCCAGGTCGGTCTGGCCTATGCCGCCGCGATGATCAAAAAAGGCATCGGAGTCGTGCTCAACGAATCCGGGGTAACGCCGCCCATGTTATCGCCGGAATTGTTCAAAAACATGGTCTTCGGTTTTGAGAAAGATCTGATTAATAACATCAAGTCTCATGGGCTTGACCGTGTGGCGTTGGTTATTGGCGGCAACACGACGCCTATTGCTGACTTATTGGTCCAAACCGGCTCATCCATGCTGATGGCCGATGCCAACACGGACCAAAGGGCTTATAAAAAGCTCTGCGAGCAATGGCAGGTCAACCTCCGCGCCAGCATTGACCCGAAAATTGTCGAAATCGGCGACGATGCTCAGATGACGGCAGCGGTCAGAAAGGTTATTGATCATTGTGCGGGAAACGGTCGCTTTATTTTTGGCTGCGGCATTGTCAGCTATCACACCGATCCGGAAAACGTGATCAAATTGAAGACGATACTGGACAAGTATAATCCTTATAATATTATTAATAAAATATGATTGAGAAATTCTCGCTCGCGAATCTTTGGTTTTACCCTTTGATATGGTAACATGTAATGGAGAAAAACATCCTTTCGAATATCTGCATTGTCGAGGGTGCATTTGATGAGAAAGAATAAAATTAAAATGAGTGTGGCAGTATCCTGGATCATTTCCTATGTGATATCCTTTAGCATACCCTTCATAATATTTGCCATACTCTATCAAAATGCCAACACCTTGATCAAGAAGGAAATAGATACCTCCAACATGCTGATGCTCAGCAAAACACAGATGGAAATCGATCAGCGACTGAGTCAGACCAATCGGATCTTTGATGAAATCAAGTATGATGCCAGCTTAAATTATGCACAATTATATTATGGCCAGCCAGATGGGACTCAGATTAATTCAATGAAAACAGTCATGAACAATCTGGATATCTGGACCAAAGCCTATAATTATATTGAACAATCTTTTATCTATCTGGGTAACAGCAACCTTGTTATTGCCAATACCAGCATTAGCTCGGACCTGTCATTTTATTATGCCTATTTTGCCAGCACGGGCATCAGTTTTGAAGAATGGAATCGAAAAATGACACTCCGAAGTGAAGGAGAATTCATATTATTGCAAAAAGAAGATAAGTCTGGCTATATCAAGGATTTCATTGTCTATATCAAGACAATCCCGACTAATCTGATGCTGGAATCTCAGAACAATCTCATTGTCGTTCTTGATAAGAATTATATCAATTCAGAAATTACCAAACTGGATTCTTCACTGGATGTAACGACCGCGTTAATCAAAGTCGATAATGAAATCCTGGCTTGCAATGGCAACCCAGACCAATATAAAGGGATCATTAATGATATTGACCAGTCAGCGAATAATTATATCAGGAACAGGCAATTGGTGACCTATATTCAATCTGGCATAAAGGATTTATATTATGTCAGCATGATGGATACCGATGTCTATTTCTACAAATTGAATAATTTCCGATTGGCGGGCATATTCTGTTTCTTGTTAAGCCTATTTTTGCTGGTGATTAGTTCATATATCCTGTTGAAAATCAACTATACGCCACTCAAGAAGATCATTGCCATTTTCCGGAACCGCAGCGATCAGAGTGTCTATTCCGGTTTTCTGGAATATAATACGATCGTAAATGCCGTGAAATCGATTACCAGCGAGAAGTCACTGCTGCAAGGAACAGCAGATAAATATAATACGTATCTGCTGCAAAAAGCCTTGCGTGACCTATTGCTCCGGAAAGGCAATTACGCAACGATTATTGAACAGCTAAAGCAGTCCTTTGATATCTGCCTGGATAAAGAGTATTTTAGCCTGGCGTTGTTTGATGTCTATGAAATCGGCAGAATTTTTTTCGCGGAATACCAAAACAATGAAGAAAAGGTCATTGAACTGATAGCCTTTATGATCAATAATCTGGCCACTGATATCGCAGGCAGTTCCGTTATAACCACCTATACGATTATGAATGGTAAAACTGTGATCCTATTCAATCTGGATAAAGAT
>JAEXPB010000469.1 GCA_023438965.1 Bacillota bacterium
ATACAAGACCCATGCCGATCTGCAGGAAAACCTTTCCGCGGCTGCGCACTTGATCCACGGCTCTTCCGATGGCCGCTTTACCGTCACCTACGCAGTCGACAAGATGACCCGCGAAGAGATCGAGGGCGTCGGCCTCCATTACCTGCCGCTGGCGGAAGCGCTCCGGCGCTATGATCCGCAGCAGCTGCAAGACGGTTTCAACATCCTGCCGGACGGCGAGGAGATCTTCTTCATCCGGAATCCGGCCGCCGGCCTATGGGCGGACTGGCGTAAATTCAAGGAATAAGCCAAGCGATCGATCATGACAAACCAGTCAAGATAAAATCAGGAGGATATAAGTATGAGTAAAGCAGACATCGGGCTGATCGGCCTGGCCGTGATGGGTGAGAACCTGGTCATGAACATGGCGAGCAAGGGTTTCACCGTCGCGGTTTTCAACCGGAGCACGGACAAGGTGACAAATTTCATCAACGGACGCGCCAAAGGCCAAAGCATTATCGGTGCCTATTCCCTGCCGGAGCTGGTCAGCCAGCTGAAGTCCCCGCGCAAGGTCATGCTGATGGTCAAGGCCGGTCAGCCGGTGGACGACTTCATCAGCCAGCTGATCCCGCTGCTGGACAAGGGCGACATCATCATCGACGGCGGCAATTCCCATTTCCCGGATACGATCCGGCGGACTGCCTTTGTCGAGTCCCAGGGCTTGCTGTACATCGGCACCGGCGTATCCGGCGGTGAAGAAGGCGCCCTGAAAGGCCCGAGCATCATGCCCGGCGGATCGCCGGCAGCCTGGCCGGCCGTCAAGCCGGTCTTCCAGGCCATCGCCGCCAAGGTCGAGGATGGCAGTCCCTGCTGCGACTGGGTCGGAGCCAATGGCGCCGGCCACTTCGTCAAGATGGTCCATAACGGCATCGAGTACGGCGACATGCAGTTGATCTGCGAAGCTTACCAGATCATGCGCGACTACCTGGGGATGACGGCGGACGAGATGCACACAGTCTTTGCCGAATGGAACCAGGGCGAGCTGGACAGCTACCTGATCGAAATCACCCGCGACATCCTGGCTTTCAAGGACGCCGACGGCACGCCGATCGTTGACAAGATCCTGGATACCGCCGGCCAGAAAGGCACCGGCAAGTGGACTTCCATCGCCTCACTGGACGAGGGCATCCCGCTGACCCTGATCAGCGAGGCAGTTTATGCCCGCTGCCTCTCGGCCCTGAAAGAAGAACGCGTGCGCGCGGCCGCGATCCTGACCGGCCCAAAACCGGCCTTCACCGGCGACAAGCCGGCCTTTATCGCCCAGATCAAGCAGGCCCTTTATGCGGCCAAGATCGTCTCCTACGCCCAGGGCTACGCGCTGATGCGCGCCGCCGCCAAAACCTACGGCTGGGATCTTAATTACGGCGGCATCGCCCTGATGTGGCGCGGCGGCTGCATTATCCGGTCGGTCTTCCTGGGCAAGATCAAAGAAGCCTTCGACAATAATCCGGCTCTCGATAACCTGCTGCTCGATCCTTTCTTCAAGGAGACCGTCGCCAACTGCCAGAACGGCTGGCGCCAGGTAACCGCCGCCGCCCTGGTCAACGGCATTCCTGCGCCGGCGATGACTGCCGCGCTCAGCTATTTCGACGGCTACCGGACCGCCCGGCTGCCGGCCAATCTGCTGCAGGCCCAGCGCGATTACTTCGGCGCCCACACCTACGAACGCCTGGACAAGCCGCGCGGTGAATTCTACCACACCAACTGGACCGGTGAAGGCGGCACAACGGCGTCTTCAACCTATAATGCCTGAGCACGGGGGAATTTGACGATGATTCAGCTTCGGGACAAGTATACTTACGCGCTGGTGGTGCCGACCAGCATGGGCGTGCGCATCACACCGGACAATGGCCAGCCGGTCCAATGCAGTGACAAGTTCACCATGCAGGTCACCAGTGCCGAGACCAACGTGGCCAGCATCGCCTCTTATCTCGGACTGCCGGTCAAGGTCCTGACGACCTTCGTCAAGGACAGCCCGATCGCCGCCATGATCAAGAGCAATCTGCTCAGCCGCCATATGACCTATGAAGGCCGCGATGTGCCGCAGGGCGGACCCTGGGGCTACCGCCATCAGTTCAATATCGCCGACAGCGGGTATGGCACGCGCGGGCCGCGGGTGCATAACGACCGGGCCGGCGAAGTCGGCCGGACGCTGAATGTTCAGGACTTCGATCTCGACCGGATCTTCGGTCAGGAGGGCGTGCGCATCCTGCACTTGTCCGGCCTGATTGCCGCCCTGTCGCCGGAAACCAGCCAATTCTGCCTCGAGTTGGCGCGGGCGGCCAAAAAGTACGGCACCTGCATTTCCTTCGACCTGAACTACCGGGCTTCCTTCTGGGAAGGCCGTGAGCAGGAACTGGCCGCGGTCTTCGCCGAAATTGCCGGACTGGCGGACATCCTGGTCGGCAACGAGGAGGATTTCCAGCTTTGCCTGGGCATTGAGGGGCCGGAAGCCGGCGGCAAGGACCTGGCGGCCAAGATCGACAGCTTTAAAGAAATGATCAGCCGGGTGAAAAAGGCTTATCCTGCCGTATCGGTTTTCGCGACGACCCTGCGCCAGGTGGTCAGCACCAACCAGCATGTCTGGGGCGCGATCATGCTGGCCGGCACGGAATGGTTCGTCGCCGAACCGCGGGAGATCGATGTCCTCGACCGGATCGGCGGCGGCGACGGATTCGTCGGCGGCATGCTGTATGCGATCCTGCGCGGCTGGGAGCCGGTCAAGTGCCTGCAGTTCGGCTGGGCCAGCGGCGCCCTGGCCACCACGATGCTGACCGACTATGCGATTCCGGCCGACGAGGACCAGATCTGGAGCATCTGGAAAGGCAACGCCCGCGTCAAGCGGTGAGCGGCAGCCAACATCCCGATCATAACCGGTTATTCAGGAAGCTGAAAGGATTCGACCCTTCAGCTTCCTTTTTTATCCCTGGCAGCTTTGCCGGTATTGTCGCGGCGTCTGTCCGGTGGCCTGCCGGAAAACATTGGCAAAATAATGCTGGTCGGCGTAACAGAACTGGGCGGCGATCGCCTGGATCGGCAGATGGCTGCCGGCCAGGAGCTGACGGGCGGCCTCGATGCGGCAGGCGGTCAGGTAGGCATAGGGTGTCTGGCGGAAGGTTTCGCGAAATACACGGATCGTATAGGCCGGCGACCGGTAGATTTGCCCGGCCAGATCAGCCAGGGACAGCGGCTCCGACAGATGCGCCTGAATATAGGCCTGCAGGATTTCCGCCTCGCTGGTCGCCGGACCGTTCTCGCGGACCTGGCGCGCGAGCAGGTTGACCAGCTCGTGGAAAATCAGGCTGCAGCGCTCATAAATGGCTGGCAAGGCTGTATCCGCCTGCGTTTCTTGCAGGAAACGGCGGAAGATCGTCTCGGCTTCCGGCGGACAATGGCGGACCAGATTGACCCCTTGCAATTGATAGGCCTGCAGGAGGGCGTCGACGACCGGTCCGCGGATATTGAACCAGATCTTCGTCCAGGGATCCTCCGGATCGGCATAATACTCGTGCCGGCAATTCGGATGCAGCAGATAGACGTCGCCCGGCCCGGGATGGCAGGCTTGCTGGTCCTCGATCACCGTACCCGTCCCCTGCAGGACATACTCGAACACGGCGATATTAGCCCGTTGGCGGAAGATCCGGTAGGTCCCGTCGCAAAAGGAGGTACCGGCCATTTCGATCACGAAAGGCAGGCTGCTGGCAGTCGACAGATAGCGGATATCCTCGCGCATCAGATCATCTCGGCTTTCTAGGGGGCTTGCTCGCGGCTTCCCGTTTATATTGATCATACTAGATATTGATCGGATGGACAAATCCGTGAATAGCGTGAAACAGGGGGAAGCGGTGGTCTTCATTGACATTATATCGGTCAACCGATATAATATTTTCAAAGCTGGTGATAATTATGATAGTCAATGATCTATTGAGACAAAAGAATACGACGAAATATCGGCTATCCAAAAATAGCGGCATCCCTTATACAACGGTCAACGACATTTGCAGCGGCAAGGCCCAGCTCGATCAGTGCTCCGCCGAAACAGTTTACAAACTCGCCAAGGAACTTGGCGTTGCGATGGAAGTTATACTGGAACCGTACTTGACGAAGCGCAGCAGCTTCGAGCTCTTCAAAAGCAATGTCTGCCACAGGCTTAAGGATTTAGGTGACGTGAATTTTATCATCGATACGCTGGAAAAGGATGATATTCGCCAGTATTTCGAGCGGAAGTGGTACCCCGAGAGTCTGTATCTGCTGGCCATGCTGGATTATATCAGCCGCATCAACAAGGTGCCGCTTTGTAATCGATATGATGATCTGCGTCGATGCAAACTGAGCGAGACCGTTTTCCCAGCCAGCGTGCTTGCTACCGCTGCAGTCACCAGGAATGACCAAATCAAGGAACAGTCCCGGCAGGAGGCTATCCCCGAATTCATACGGTTCAACATCGTGGAAAGCGAGGTGCGGGATGTCATCTGATCACCCAAGCTATTTTACAAAAAACAATCTGGATACCTATTTAAAAGAACTCGCCAAAGAGTACCGCAGGCTGAACGGTACCGCGGTGCCCGCAGAAATCATCCTGATCGGCGGCGCGTCTATTCTGGCCAATTACGGCTTCCGCAATATGACCACGGATGTTGATGCCGTTATTTACGCTTCTCCCGCGATGAAGGATGCGATCAATCATGTGGGTGATCAATTCGGGCTGCCAAATGGCTGGCTCAACGCGGACTTTTCACGTACCAGCTCCTATTCACCCAAGCTTGATGAGGTTTCCGAGTATTACAGGACCTTTTCCAGTGTTCTGCGGATCCGTACGGTAGCGGCTGAATTCCTGATTGCGATGAAATTGCGTTCTGGCCGGAAATATAAAAACGACCGGTCTGACATTATCGGTATTTTAGCTGAACACGAACAGCGCGGCACGCCGATTACGCGGGAAATGGTTCATACGGCGGTGCAAACGCTTTATGGTGGTTGGACAGAGATTTCTGCCGATGCCATCACCTTTATCGAGGATGCGTTGAAGAACGGCCGGTATGCGGAGTTCTTCGCGGCCATCAGTGAGGAAGAAAAGCGTTCCAGAGACATTTTAATCAGCTTTACCCAAGATTACCCCGGTGCAGCTGACGAAGCAAATGTCGATGATATTCTGGCGGCCTTGAAATCGAAAGCATAAACTGAGGTGGATAAGAACAATTACTGGCTTTTTGCCAAACACCACGTACCAGGCATGAAATAGCCGCCTTCCTGAAGATCAATTCTCTGACCTATGCTATTCAACAGTATGTCCTGCCACTTGTCGAGTCCGGGCAAATGAGGATGTCCATTCCAGATAGACCTGGAAGCAGGCATCAGCAATTCTTTACCGTCCGCAAATAATGACCTCGTCATATGGCCGGCAGCGACCGAGTTAGACTACCGTATCATATTCCTCACATAATTGTCAATAAATTGGCTTTATTTCACTATATTGTTTATTATATATTCCATATAGATGATGTTGTCGCCACAAACCATGAGGAGGATAGAGTCTATGCAACAGGATTTCCGGGCCCCCGCCGTGCCCTTGATCACCGTCGATCCCTTCTTTTCGATCTGGAGTTTCGCCGACCGGCTGACCGATGACGTGACGCGCCACTGGACCGGCGTCGTCAACGGTTTGGTGGGGCTGGCCCGGATTGACGGCCAACCGTACCGTTTCATGGGGCTGGAATCCGAAGACCGCAGCGCCCGCCTCGGCGAATTGACGCCAATGGCCCAAGAAAGCCTCACGATAACCGCCACCCAGACTGTTTACCGGTTCGCGGCGGGCGGTGTCGCCCTGGAAGCCCGTTTCATCGCACCCCTGCTGCTCGATGACCTGCCGGTTGCTTCGCGGCCGGTCAACTACCTGGCGCTGAACGCCTGGAGCATCGACGGGCTGGCGCATGCCGTCGAGTTGTACCTGGATCTGGACGGTTCCCTTTGCGCCGACCGGATCGAGCAGGCGGAAATCCAAGGCGAGACGACTTGCCTGGCCGGCTTGAATGGCGTCCGACTGTGGAACAATGCCGGAAGTGCCCAGGTCCTGGCCAATTCCGGCGACAACCAGCGCATCAACTGGGGGTCCATTCATCTGCTGCCGCTGGGGACCGATACCCAGGCAGCCGTTGGTTCAGCGCTCCTCCGCCAGGCGTTCTGTGATACCGGCCTGATCGATCCGCAACGGGCCGCCGCCCTGCAAAGGCGCCTGGGCGAAGGCTGGCCGCTGGTCGGCGCCGCGGCTTGCCGCCTGGATCTGGCTGCCGCCGGCGGTTCGGGAGTTGCAACCTTTCTTCTGGCTTATGATGACCAGTTTTCGATCAATTACTTCGGCCGTCCGACGCCGGCCTATTGCTTCAAGGATGGTGCGACTTTTGCGCAGATTATCGAGCTGGCGGTGCGCGATTATACCAGCTTGGGCCGGCGCTGCGCCGAGTTCGACCGCTGGCTGGCCACCCGCAGCGAATGCGCCGGCGGCCGCGCCTATGCCGACCTGACGGCCGCAGCCTACCGTCAGGCGATCGCCGCCCACAAGCTGATCGCCGATGAGCACGGCCAGGCGATCTTCCTCTCCAAAGAATGCTTCAGCAACGGCTGCATCGGGACCGTGGACGTCAGTTATCCCTCGATGCCGCTGTTCCTGCTGCTGTGCCCCGAACTGGTCCGCGGCATGCTGCGGCCGGTCTTCCGCTTCGCCGCATCGACGGTCTGGCCGTATGATTTCGCACCGCACGATGTCGGGCAGTATCCGCTGGCCACCGGCCAGGTTTACGGCCTGAAAGACGGCCAGTTCAAGCTGGACAAGCAAATGCCGGTCGAGGAATGCGGCAACATGCTGATCATGACCGCCGCAGCCTGCCGCGCGGACGGCGACTACACCCTGGCGCTTGAACATATGCCGTTGCTGGCCGGATGGGCCGACTACCTCCTGCGTTATGGCCAGGACCCCGGCGACCAGCTCTGCACCGATGATTTCGCCGGTCACTTGAACCACAACGCCAACCTGTCGGTCAAGGCGATTGTCGGCCTCGGCGCCTGGGCGCAAATCCTGGCGGCCTGCGGCGAAACAGGCCAGGCGGACACCATCCGCGCTGCGGCTGGGAAAATGGCTGCCGTCTGGCTGGACATGGCTGCTGACGAAAACCAGACCCGGCTGACGTTCGACCACCCCGGTACCTGGTCCATGAAATATAACCTGCTGTTTGACCGTGTCCTGGGGCTGAACCTGTTCCCGGCCAGCCTGCGTGCGGCGGAAATCGACGCTTATCTGCGGCTGCAGAACCGGTACGGCTTGCCGCTGGATTCACGCGACACCTACACCAAGGCCGATTGGCTGGTCTGGTGCGCCGCCTTGAGCGATGATCCGGTCAAGGTTCGCTCCCTGATCGAACCGCTGCACCGCTATTATCGCGAGACCGGCAGCCGGGTGCCGCTCACCGACTGGTACGACACGGTCAGCGGACGGTATATCCATTTCCGGAACCGTTCGGTCATCGGCGGTTTGTACGCCCTGTTGCTGGTCTGATCAATAAATATCGCCGGAGGTGCACCCGAATGCCTGCTCAAGCCCAGCCAGCCATCCCCAAACCCAGCCATCCCTCGCCCGATCGCCGGCGCTTCCGCTGGCTGAACCTCAATGGCGAATGGGAGTTCTCCTTTGACCGGCCGGTTTTTGACCGCCGGATCGTCGTCCCTTTCAGTTGGGCGGCGCCGCTGTCCGGCATTGCCGAGGATCGCAAGGGTGTGGCGTACTACCGTCGGACGCTGGTCTATCAGCCGGTTGAGGATCGTCTGTTCCTGATCTTCGGGGCGGTCGATTATGACTGCGAGGTCTGGATCAACGACCAGCCGGCCGGCGCGCACCGCGGCGGTTATGCCCGTTTCGAGCTGGATGTCACGCCGTACTGGCGACGCGAAGGCGGCAACACCATCGTCATCAAGGCCACCGATGATGACCTGCCGCATCAGACATATGGCAAACAAGGTTATGGCAACTGCCGCGGCATCTGGCAGACGGTCTGGCTTGAGGAGCGCCCGGCCTTGTATCTGGATCATTTTACCATCCGCACTTTGATCGACGGCACCGTCACCATCGACTGTGAGCTGGCCGGCGAGGGCGAGCTGCTGGACATCACCGCCAGTTTCGGCGCATATCAAGCCGCGGCCGCCAATGGCCGGATCAGCTTGAAAATCAGCGAGCCCCAGCTCTGGACACCGGACTCGCCGCATCTGTACGAGGGATCCCTGACGGTTGCCAGCCGGCTAGGCGACCGGCCGGCCATCGACTGCGTGCAAACCTACTTCGGCATTCGCGAGGTCGGCACCGCCCGCTGCGATGCCGACGGTCATCCCTATATCACGCTGAACCGGCAGCCTGTTTATCTCAACGGCACACTTGATCAGTCCTTCAATCCGCAAGGCTTCTTCACCCTGCCTTCGGATGAAGAAGCCGCCGAAGAGATCCGCCGGATGAAACGAATCGGCCTGAACCTGGCCCGCATTCACATCAAGCCGGAGGAGCCGCTGAAGCTGTATTATGCCGACAAGCTCGGTCTGTTGATCATGGCCGACCTGCCCTGCTGGTGGGGTGAGCCGAATGACCAGGCCCGGTCGCTTTTCGAGGCGCAAATGACCGAGCATGTCCGGCGGGACATCAATCATCCGGCGATCATTTACTGGGTGGTCTTCAATGAAACCTGGGGCCTTCTGCACAAGATCACCCGGCCTGATGGCACGACCACATCGGTTTATCAACCGGAAACGCAGGACTGGGTACGCCAGTGCTACCGGCGGGTCAAACAGCTTGATCCGACGCGGCTGGTCGAGGACAATTCGCCCTGCCGCAATGATCACGTCGAAACCGACGTCAACACCTGGCATTTCTATGCCAACGGTTATACTAAAGTCAAGCAGGTCATCGACGACTTTACGGCCGGCGCCTATTCCGGTTCCACCGCCAATTTCATCGGCGGTAACACCTGCGGCGACGTGCCCGCCATCAACAGCGAGTGCGGCAATGTCTGGGGCATCCAGGGCAGCGCCGGCGACAGCGACATTTCCTGGCATTATAAATACATGCTCAATGAATTCCGGCTGCACGACCGATTGGGCGGATTCATTTTCACGGAGTTCCACGATGTTGTCAACGAATTCAACGGTTATTACCGCATCGACAACAGCGCAAAGCATTTCGGCTACGGCGGCCTTGTCCCCGGCATGAGCCTGACGGACTTGCATGCGGCGGATTTCCTGGCCTATGACGCCCCGCCGATGTCCACGGTCCTGCCCGGCGAAACCCGGTACGTGCCCCTGTTTGTTTCTTCATTCAGCACCGCCCGCCACAACCGGCCGATGCTGGTACGCTGGGAGCTGGCCCTCACCGACCGGACCGGTCAAACGGCCATAACCAGCCAGGGTGAGCTGTCGATCCGGTATAACCGTTTTGGCCGGACCAAATTGGCCGATCTGCCAGTGACCATGCCGCCGCGTCAAGGCGTGGCTATCCTGCGCCTCTATCTGGTGACCGGCGACGGGCAGATCCTGATGCGTAATTTCGTGCAATATGATGTCCGGACGGACGATCCGGCGGCCGGGCCGGCCGAGTCGCTCTCGCTGGAGCCTTCGCTGGGCAGCGGCGATGGTTTCCGGCGGACCTGGCTCGTGCAGGGCGGCAGCAAGCTGAACAGCATCGGCAACGGGTCAGTCCGGTTCATGGTCAACAAGCAAGACATACCCGGCCTCTCGCCGGACACAGCGATCGAAGTCCGCTTCGAAGCGTCCGCCCGGGCGCCAATGAGCAAGGATCTGCCCGATGCGACAGCCGTCCGGCAGAGTGAAGGCAGCTACATGCTCGGATACCGGGTCGATCGCGGCGCCAACCCGAACAGCTTCTTCATGACCGACGACAGCTGCGAGGCCAGCGAGCTGACGCTTGAGGCAGAGGACTTCCGGATCGGTGAATTCCGGCTGCCCGATTGCCCGGCCGACAGCCGGGGCTGTCTGTCCTGGCATTGCCAGGCGGCGGATGACCGGCTGGACGAAGCCGGTTCGTACGGCTATTTCTGCCGGGCGGCAATCCCGGCTGCCATTGTCCGGCAGCTGCCCGAGCGGTTCAGCCTGACATTCCGCGCCACGCAGGGACTTTCGCTGTTTGGGCGCCGGAGCGGCCGTTATCCGGTTGCCGTCGATTTGGCCGTCCGGAAGCCCTGAGCGGGTTTCACCGCGCTATTTCACCTGCAGCCGGTAATTGAGGATATAGGAACCGGCCTTGACCTGCTCGCTTTCCGGAAGGACTGTGCTCCAGCCCATATCGCTGCCGATGCCGCAATGTGCGGCGTCGAGATGCAGATAACTCTCCGGTCGGCGGACCAATTCGTGCTCATGTCGGGCTGTCCGGTATTCAGCGATCGTGTTGTGATGAATGTCGAAATGGAACGGCACGCTGCCCGTGATCGTCAATTCGTGGCCGGCGTCATCCGCCAGTGTCAGCCAGCGGGTTTCTTCATGACCGCCATTCTCCGCCGGCGGATTGAAGGCAAAGTGCTCCTGTTCGACCGTGCCCGTGAAGACGCCCATCCGGGCGGCTTGCCTGCGGTCCCGGTAATTTTCAATCGGTCCCAGTCCATAATAGGTGACTTGTTCCCAGCCGGCCGGCACGACCCATTCCACTCCCGCGCGCGGCAGGCTGGGTAACGAGGCGCAGAACGCAAATTCCGTCGCGACCTGGATTGCGCCACTGGCGTCGATGGTCAGTCCGGTCTGCACCGCGATACTGTCCGGCGTGTCGGCCACACTGACATGTTGAAGCGTTTCGATGACGACACGCTGATGGTCGGCGGTTAACTGCCAGGCGAAAGATTCCAGCGTCACGGTGGTCTGACCAGGCGCATACATGCGCCACCATTCAGCAAAGCCCCAATTCGGCGCGGCATCCAGACCGCTGATCGGCCGGGTGAAGCAGGGCGACGGACCGGCAGTCAGGTACCGGACGCCATTCTTTTCGTAACCGGACAGCTGTCCGGTCCGCCGGTCCAGCGTAATCTGAAAGTCTGCGCCGGAGATGGACAGCCAGTCCGGCTGTTCATCAACACGCAGCGGCTGGCGCAACGGCAGGCCAGCCTGGGCTGCCGACCGCGGCAAGATCAGCGGCCGGCTGGCGCCGGCGAGCAGGAACTGGTAGCATCCCAGCTCATAACCGGACGGCGCGTAGCTCATCGCACGGGCATATTGAACGGAAAATTCCAGATGATATTCGGCATCCGGCCGCCGGACCAGATCCAGGTCAAAGGTTGCCTCTGCGCTTGCACCGGCTGCCAGATCCGGTATTTCCCATGGGCCGGACCGGATCGGCCGGCCATTTTCCCGCAGCGTCCAGACAACCCGGAAACAGCCCGTATCCCAGGCCAGGCAACGGTTACGGATCACGAATCGGCGGACGGCGGCCTCCGGATGCCGGGGGTCGGTCGCCGGTTTGGCGATGATCAGCGGACAATAAACTTGCTTAACCTCATAGGCAGCCGGTTTCCAGGTCAGGTCCGGCAGCATCAGGCCATTGTTGGTCATGAACAGCGGCTGGGTCCATTCCTGGACGCTTTCCTGGAAATCGCCGCCATACGCGGCAAATTCACGTCCGTCGGCGGTCCGGGCGATCAGGCTTTTATCCTGCCAATCCCAGATATAACCCCCCTGGAAGCGCGGATATTGTTCCAGCAATTCGGCAAATTTGGCCATGCCGCCGCCAGAATTGGCGATCTGGTAGAGGTATTCGACCAGAATGATTGGCCGCGGGTCGGCCAGGTCGGTCAGCATGTCCATGATTTTTTCCTGGGTGGCGTACATGCGGCCGCGGATGTCCGATATGGCCTGGCCGGGATCGCCGGCTTCGTACTGGCACAGCCGGGTCGGATCATATTCGCGGATCCAGCCGGCCATGCCGGCATGATTGGCGCCGACACCGCTCTCGTTGCCCAATGACCAGGCATAGATCGCCGGATGATTCTTATGGATCATGACCATCCGGATCGCCCGCTCCAGAAAGGCCGTCCCCCAGGCCGGATTATGGCTCAGCTCACCCATGACGCCGTGGGTTTCCAGATTGCACTCGCAGACCAGCAAGACGCCCCATTCATCGCACAGATCGTACCAAGCCGGGTCATCCGGATAATGGCAGGTGCGTACGGCATTGATGCCCAGACGCTTCATTTCCCGGATTTCCCTGACCATCCAGTCCCGGGTTGCCGTCCGGCCGCCGTGCGCTTCATGCTCATGCCGGTTGACACCCCGGACCAGCAGGCGTCGGCCGTTCAGCCAAACGATACCGTCGCGGATCTCGATCTTGCGGAAGCCCTGCCGGCAACTCTCATAGTCGACCGCCGTGCCGTCCGGTGCCAGCAGCGTCAGGGTGACTGTGTACAGTTCCGGAGTTTCCGGTGTCCATAAGCGAATCGCCGGCAGTTCGACGCGCAGCCGAGCGGTGTTGGCGGTCGGCTGTTCATAGGCCCGATAGGCGGCACTGGCGCTGAAGGCCGCAGTCGCCGTGGCCAGAGGCGTCCCGGCCGGATCGAGAACCGCCAGCCGAACCTGGTAATCCGCAAAATGATCACAGCGGCTGATCGCCACATCGGCTTGAATATGTCCGGATGAGCAACCGCTCAGGTCGGGAGTCGCGTCGATCTTCCAGTCGGCCAGCCGGGCGCGCGGCTTGGCCTGCAGCAGAACCGGCCGGAAAATGCCGGACAAATGCCAGTAATCCTGGTCTTCCAGATAAGAGCTGGCGGCGAAACGCATCACCTGCACTGCTATCGTGTTACTGCCGGCCTGCAGGTAGCGGGTGATGTTGAATTCGCTGGGCAGTTTGCTATCGGTGGCATATCCGGCCGGCTGACCGTTGATCCAGAAATAATACGCCGTCTCGACGCCCAGGAAAGTCAGGAAGATCTCGCGATCCAGCCATTCCCGCTCGATTTCAAAACGCCGGAAATAACAGCCGGTCGGATTGGCTGACGGGATGGCGGGGGCGTTCGGCACCCCGCGACCGTCCGGACAGGCGGTCGGCTGGATCATGCAGGATTCCCGGTTCCGATAATCCCAGGGGTAGACATAGTTGGTGTAGATCGGTTCACCGAAGCCCTGGACCTCCCAGTTGCCGGGAACCCGAATGCTGGACCAGGCTGAGTGGTCATATCCCGTCGTCCAGAAGGGGTCCGCATCTTCCGGCCGGGCCAGCAAGGTGAATGCCCAGTCGCCGTCCAATGCGGCGACCCAGCGGGAAGCCGATCGATCGCCCGCCGCCGACTGCGTCTCGTTCTCGTAGGCGCCCCAGGGTACATGCGCCGGTTCGCGGTTGATGGCGGTCACCGCCGGATTAGTCCAATCGTTCTGTTGATGGAAGTTTTGATATTGCTGCATGATTGTCACCTCGCCGTCTCTGCTTACCTTCATTATAACCGGCTGTTCCGGAAAGCAAATTGGTCGGATTGCTTTGTATGATATAATATCTTGCTATGAGGACTCAAGGAGGTCGCCTGATGGCTCCGATGATCAATTCACTGCCAGAATCCAGTCCGGATTCGTCGCCAACCCAGTATGCGGCCCAGGCCAGCATGCCGTTCCGGAAGACAGCGTTCTACACCCCGCCGGACATTATCGAGCGGGAAGCCCGACTGCCGATCCTGAGGGATCTGCTGCTGGTGTGGACCGGCTGTTATACCCGGGCGTTCGGACATCGGGTCGACAACCGGGTTCTGCAGGATTACGTTATAATATATTGCGTGGACGGCTGCGGCTGGCTGGAGCTTGCCGGCCAGAAGCGCGGCATCCGCCGCGGCGACCTTTTCTGCTGCCCGCCGGGCATTCCGCACTCATATGGCGCCGATCCGGTCAATCCCTGGACCAAGTACTACTTTCATTTTCGCGGGCAGCAAGCCGCCGGCTATATGAGCTTGCTTGGACTGACCGTCGGCAATCCGGTTCTGGCGGTCCATGCCAACCCCCGGCTCATCGCCTGGATCCATGACATCTTCGCCATCCTGCGCACCGGATACAGC
>JAEXPB010000541.1 GCA_023438965.1 Bacillota bacterium
ATGTCGATGTACGGCGTCAACAGCTCAGTCCCGAAAACCCTGGTCCGCCATCTGGTCCGTTATGCCGCCAGCCAAAGCGAACCGGACTTGCAGGGCGTCCTGCTGGATATCCTGGACACGCCGGTCAGCCCCGAGCTGCTGCCGCCGGAGAACGGCAAGATCGCCCAAAAGACCGAGCATATCGTCGGCCCCTATGAGCTGCATGACTTCTTCCTCTATTACCTGGTCCGTTACGGCTTCACGCCGGCCAAGATCCGCCGGCTGGCCAATCTCGCTTTTGCCGGCCAGTATGACGCAGCGACGATCGACCGCTGGCTGCAGACCTTCCTGAAACGGTTCTTCGCCCAGCAGTTCAAGCGTTCCTGCCTGCCGGACGGCCCGAAGGTCGGCAGCGTCACCCTGTCGCCGCGCGGCGACTGGCGGATGCCCAGCGATGCGATTGCGGCGCTGTGGCTGGCGTGAGGGTATAAGCAGCTATAGTTTACTTTTGATTATTTTACTTATAAGCGGGTAAATAGTACTGGAAAGTCATCATTTGTAATCCATTCTCGTCATTGACTTCATATCATATTTGATATAGAATATGATTAAAAAGAGGAAGGATATGAAGAGATACAAAGTTGAATTCTACGAAGATGAACATGGAAATTGTCCAATAGCTGATTGGTTAAGAGAACTGGATAGAAATAGATGCAAAGATAATCAGATTATGCTCAAGAAAATATACTACCAGATTGAGCGACTTGAGCATGAAGGCCTAAGTATTGGTGAACCGATTGTCAAACGAGTTGATAGTCAAATATGGGAGTTGCGGCCTTTACCAAACCGGATATTTTTCGGATCTTTACGCGGTAACCGCTTTATTTTGCTCCATCAGTTCAGAAAAAACACCAATAAAACACCCAGACAAGAAATTGATCAAGCCAAACGTGAATACCGGAGCTGGCAGGAACGAGGTAAAGGACAATGAAATGGAATGAATTCAAAGATGAGATAACCAGTCTCACGGATCTCGAAAAAGCTGAACTTGAGTTGATGGCCAGTCTTGCCGCAATTCGGAAGCAAAGAAATATGACACAGGAGCAGCTTGCTCAGGTTTCCCATGTCACCCAGGCCCAGATTGCCCGTGTCGAAAACCAGTTATATGTGCCATCATTAAGGACACTCACCAAAATTGCCAGCGGCTTGAATCTCAAGCTGGCCCTGATTGATAAATCAACCAATAAAGTGGTAAAAGCCTAGTTTAGGTCAGACAGCTGAATTCATTAACAATCACACCCAGTCGTCAGTTTCGGCTTAATAAAACCCTTTTGGCCATACATTTGTCAAAACAAACCGCCGGTCTGAACAACAGGCCGGCGGTTCTTTTTGTCAGAGATCGGTAACATATCAGATATTCGCGCCCCACTCAATCAGCTGCCGGCGCAATTGCCCGATGTCGACATCCGCCACCGGGCGGCCGTCGGCGCTAACCAACGCGGCAGCCAGACCGGCGGCCTGGCCGAGGCCCATGACCGACGCCTGCACCCGCGCCGACGCGGAGGCTTCGCGATCGGCGGAGAAGCAGCGTCCGGCCACCAGCAGGTTGGCGAAACCGTCGATGATCAGCGTCCGGTAGGGAATGCAGGCCGCTTCGCGCAGGAACTGGCATTTCTGACCGCTGCCGCTGGCCGAGTGGATGTCGATCGGATGCGCGCCGCGGGCGATGGTGTCCGGGAATTGAACGCCGTTTACATACTCCTCGCCGGTCAGCGTGTGGGTGCCCCGGATATGGCGGGTTTCCCGCACGCCGGCCTGGGTCGCGGTGTTCAGCAGGACCGCGTTCTTGAACGGCTCAAAGTTCTCGCGCAACAGACGCACCATCTTGAAGACATCTTCCCGCAGCTTGCACTCGGCGCGGGTCTGGTCGCGCTCATCGATCATGTTGGCTTCCGTGCGGGTCGTGTTGACCTGCACCAGGCCGTCCGTCAAGACCCAGCACATCCACGGCCCGCCGAAATTCGGCACATCCTGGGTGGCTGCCAGTTCGCGCAGCTTCTGCTGCATCGGTTCGATGTGGTAATTCACACCTTGCTGGCTGTGGTGGATTTTCTCGACATGTTCGGTGTCGACATTGCCGAGGGTGAAACACAGCGAGGCCGGCTGGAGCGGACCGGGGTAGGTCCGCATCGGCACACCGGCCATGGCCGCCAGATCGCCGTCGCCGGTGCAGTCGATGGCGTAGCGCAGGGCAATGGCCTGGGTGCCGCTCTTGCTCTCGATGACCACATGCGTCACCCGGCCGCCGTCCATTGCGCAGCCCGAGAGGTAGGCGTGCAGGTAAAGCGTCACCCCTGCCTCCAGCAGCATGCGCTGGGCGACCAGCTTATAGACTTCCGGCCGGAAAGAGACATTACCGAGCGGGTATTCGACCTGGGCGCCCGCTTCAGCTTCCAGCCGCTGGACGAATTCCCAGGGGATGCCGCCGACCACCAGCCGGCCGTTATACCGGAAAACGCTGATCGGCGCCACCAGACCGGCGGTCGCCATGCCGCCGAGGAAGCCATACCGCTCGATCAGAGCGACCGAAGCGCCGCCGCGGGCTGCCGCAATAGCCGCCATCATGCCGGAAGGGCCGCCGCCGCAAACGACAACATCATAACTGCCGATGACCGGCACTTGCTTATTGACCGTGATCTGTTCCATAATCATCAACTCCTGACTGTTCGGCAACCTTAATAAATCCGCACCTCGAAAATGTGCGCGTCTGGCGCGCCGTTGGTCGCCATGACTTGAATCTGGACTTCGTCGGCGTTCACGGCCTCCGGCAGATCCAGGATGTTCAGGCGCTGGTAGTTGCCCTGTATCGTCTTCTGCCAGACTTCCTGCCCGGCACACCTTACGCTGACGGTATAATCCTTGAGCAGTTCCGGCGCGACGCCGATCGGTTCCTTCTCGATGAAGGCTTTCGAAACCGAAATGCAGCGTTCCTCGGACAGATTGGGGTCAAGGGTCAGCCGGACGCTGCTGACCGACGCCGGCGCCGGCAATTTCAAGGTCAGCGTCGCGCCATCCGGGCCCAGGCCGCGGGAGCGCCAGAGGTTGCTGGCCGTTTCGGTGCTGCGGGCGATGCCGTTGATGACATTCGCCGCCGCGTATCCTGGCTGTTCGGAAGATGCGGTTACCGCGGCGCTGCGGGCCAGGTCGCGCGGGTCGGTGTTCCGGGTGCCGAGCAGGTAGCAGTCGTTCTTAAGCAGTTCCTGCTGCAATTCGGCGATGTGCTTCCGGCCGAATTCGCGCGGTGTCAGGCTGCGCCGGGCAGCCATGGCGGCCGCGATGCCGGCTGCTTCGCCGCCGATGGCGCAGGTGGCCATGACCCGTGTGGCGCCCATCGCCAGTTTGGTGGCGCTGATGTCGCGGCCGGCCATCATCAGGTTGCGGATATTGCGCGAGCAATAGCAGCCATAAGGGATGGAAAAGAAGCCCTTGAAGCTGCGCACGCGCGAAGGGATCTGGCCCTTGGCCCGGAAGCCGCCGGCGACATGCTCGTCCATCGGCCAGCCGCCATAGGCTACCTCGTCGGCATGAATGCGACCGGCCAGGATATCATGCTCCGTCAGGATATAATCGCCCATTAGGCGGCGGCTCTCACGCGTCCCGGCGACATTGCCGACCCAGACCAGCTCGTAGTTTTCGGCGCCGTGATCGCCGCCGTTCTTGATGTGATCCCAAACGCCGTAGATGCATCTATACAGTTCATAGCGGATGTCCTCGGCCTGGCTGATAATGTCATCCCAGTCGCCGCCCAGCTCGATCCACCAGTAGCCGGACTTGACATCGTACTTCTCGACCAGTTCATCGGCATGATCGGTATAGTCTTCGCCAGGCTTGAGCACGACCACGTCGTCGGCGCTGTGGTAGACGACGATGTCGCCGTGGTAGCGGTGCTTGAAATCGCTTTCATCATAGGCATAGGCCCAGGATGGTTTGACGAAGCGGACCGGATGACCGCGGTCTTCGGCGACGAAATAGATGGTGTTGCCCATGGTCTCGCCATCGCGGACAGCCGGCGCGTCCGGTTCGTTGAAATCGGCCTTGGCTTCCCGGCCGATGCAATATTCCGCGCCGGTCAGATCGCCCAGCGTGCCGTTGCCGGTGCAGTCGATGAAGATGGCCGCCTTCATGTCATAATGGCGCTCCGTATTCATCTGGTAGCAGCTGATGGAACGGATCTCGCCGTCAACCGTGCGGGCGGCGACCATGGTGGTGTTCATGAAAGTATCCAGGTTGGCGGTGTTCATCGCCAACGACCACAGCACGCCATCCCAGATCGAAAAATTGTAGTTGTCGTTCAGGTACTTGTTCTCCAGCTGCAATTCCATCAGGATGCCGGTTTCGGCAGCGTTCTTCTTGCCCCAATGGCAGGAGGCGCCGGAAATGTGCATCCGGGTTTCCGAACTGGCGTTGCCGCCGTAGACGCTGCGATCCTGGATCAGGGCCGTGCGGGCGCCCTGCCGGGCGGAAGCGACCGCTGCGCACAGGCCGCTCATGCCACCGCCGACCACGACGACATCATATGCTTTGCGAATGGGCGGATTAGATGATTTTGCTGTTGTTTCATGAATAAATTTCAACATAAGGCATCCCCCGAAAGCCCGTTGCGATAGAAACGGGTTGATCATTAATCAGCTCATAAATTGACAAAAAGATATCAATCTCATTTTATTCTATCCCGGACAGCGCGTCAACGCCTGCGCCAATCATCCGAAGAATGGGCTAGAAGTTATCTTTTAGAACAGAAATCAGACAGCCGGCAGCCGGCGGTCAAAGGCAAAAACAGCTATAACAATCGCGGACAAGAAATCAAAAGTTTGAATCATTTACCATTTGCACAATTGGCGCTAGAATTAAATCATCAAATGCCAGCAGAATCACATTTGAATTATTCATACTTAACCAGAAAAGAGGTTCTATCATGTCGCAGGTCTTGGAAAATGCTTCCGCACCGCCGCAGAGAAAAAAGCCGGTCCGCTTGCTGAAAAAGGTCCGCGGTTTTTTTGTCTATGTGAAACATAATCCCCTGTTGTATCTGATGCTGATCCCGGGTCTGTTCTTCCTGATCGTTTACAAGTTCACGCCCTTGTATGGCATACTTATGGCGTTTGAAAACTACAACATTTTCCTCGGCAAAAACCCGATCCAGGCTGTCGCCTTAAGCGAGTGGGTTGGCATGGCCAATTTCAACAAATTGTTCGCCAGCTCGCAATTCATGAAAGTCCTGGCCAACACGCTGATCATCAACGGCTACAAAATCGTCTTCCTGTTCCCGCTGCCGATCATCTGTGCGATCCTGCTCAATGAGATCCACCGCATCCGCTACAAGAAGGTCCTGCAGACAGCCATCTATATCCCCTACTTCTTCTCCTGGGTCATCATCTTCGGCATTTTCTACTCGCTGCTGGGCTCCTACGGCATTGTCAACAGCGCCGTCAACGCGCTGACCGGCGGCCGGATCAAGTTCTTCACCGACACGCACCTTTTCCGCGGCCTGCTGGTCTTTTCCGAAGGCTGGAAGGAAATCGGCTATAATACCGTCATCTACATGGCGGCGATCACCGGCATCGACATGACCCTCTTCGAGGCCGCCCGGGTCGACGGCGCGAACAAGTGGCGGCAAATCTGGCACATCACCTTGCCCGGCCTGCTGCCGACCATCGTCCTGATGTTGATCCTCAAAGTCGGCTATATCCTCGACACCGGCTTCGAGCAAGTGCTGGTCTTCTACAATCCGGCCGTCTACGATGTCGCCGACATCATCCAGACTTACGTCTATCGCCTGGGCATGGGCCAGCTCGATTTCTCCCTGTCGACGGCGCTGGGTTTGTTTAACTCCGTTGTCGCCTTCGTACTGATTGTCGGCGCCAATACAGTCAGTAAAAAATTGCTGCGCCGCAGTATCTGGTAAAGAGGGGTCACCAACATGATGTCGATCAAAACGAAAAACCAAATCCGCCTCGATGCCAGCGGAAAAGTCATTGCCAGTTTGGCCTATATCCTTTTGACCTTCTTTGCCCTGCTGGCCATCCTGCCTTGCCTGAACGTCATCAGCAAATCGGTCAGCCTGGGCACCCAGGTCACCGCCGGCCAGGTCATCTTCTGGCCGAAAGGCTTCCAGCTGGAAACAATCATCTATGTTCTGACCAAGACAACATTTTTCAACTCATTGAAGAACTCGATCATCATTGCCTTTGTCGGCACGGCAATCAGCATGTTCACCACGATCACCACGGCTTATCCGCTGTCGAAGCCATCGTTCAAAGGCCGCAAGTTCGTCACCCTGCTCTATGTCATCAGCATGGTCTTCTTCGGTGGCATCATCCCGGCCTACATGGTCGTCCGGACCATCGGCCTGATCGATACCTACTGGGGCTGCATCCTGCCGTTCGCCATTGTCCAGTTCAACATGTTCATCGTCAAAGCCTATTTTGAGGGGCTGCCCGAGAGCATCGAAGAATCGGCCAAGATCGACGGCGCCAATGATATCCGCATTCTGACCGAAATCGTCATTCCGATGTCCAAGCCGGTTCTGGCCACGATTTCCCTGCTGTATGCCATCACCTACTGGAATAACTACTTCCACGCGATGATGTACACCAAGAGTCCGGCCATGCGGACCATGCAGCTCTATCTCTATGACACCATCAACAACAGCCAGGCGTTCGCCGAAAATCTCTACAGCGGCATGTATACAGGCGGACAGGCCATTTCCCTGAACGTCACGACCGACGGCATCGTCTCCGCCGCGGTCACCATGTCCTTGATCCCGATCATCGCGGCCTATCCGTTCATTCAGAAGTTCATGATCCAGGGCATCACCATCGGTTCGGTCAAGGGCTGATCTACAGGCTTTTCCGCCTGAAGGGCGGTTTAGAATATCATATTTTCAAGGAGGATTTGGAAATGAGAAAAGCGATCACGATTCTACTGGTTCTCTTGATGGTCCTGTCCGCCGTGGCCTGTGGCACAGCCACAACCACGCCCACAGCCACGACCAAGGGCGGCACAACAGCCGCCGCGACCACCGCCGCTGCGACGACGGCTGCTGCCCCGGCGCTCAAAGGCCCCGGCAAAGTCACGCTGAAGCGCTTGGGTGTCAATGTCGGCTTCGATGTCAACGCCGACTACATGGTGCCGGTGATCAAGCAAGCGACCGGCTATGATGTCAAGTACTATTCGCTCCCGGCCGAGAACGCCGACCAGAAACTGCTGATGGAAGTCGCCGGCGGCGCCGATTATGACGTGCTCAACACCAGCGTCAACAACCGGCGCACCCTGAAATCCCAGGGCGCCCTGATGGCGCTCAACACCGTGCTCAA
>JAEXPB010000223.1 GCA_023438965.1 Bacillota bacterium
GCCGTGGTCCGGGAGCAGGCTTGCCGGTCGAATGACCGTGAGCCTTGAGCGAAGGGAGCATTACCGATGAAATACCACAGCGTTTTCGAAATCATCGGCCCGATCATGGTCGGGCCATCCAGTTCGCATACAGCCGGCGCCGTCCGGATCGGCCGCCTGGCCCGCGCGCTGTTCGGCCGTCTGCCGCGGACGCTGGATGTCCAGTTTTTCGGCTCTTTTGCCGAGACTTATCAGGGGCACGGCACGGACGTTGCCGTGGTAGCCGGCGTTCTGGGCCTGGAAACCGGCGATCCGCTGATTCCGGAGTCCATGCGGCTGGCGCAGGAGCAGGGATTGGCCGTGCGGATTGTCTGCGCGAGCGAAACGCCCGGGCATCCCAATACGGCCCGCCTGATATTGGCCGACGCCGATGAGTCCATGGTCCTGACCGGAGTGTCGATCGGCGGCGGGCATGCCCGGATTACCGAATGGAATGGCTTTGAGCTCAATCTGACCGGCGAAGCGCCGACCATTCTGATCCAGCACCTGGACATATATGGCACGATCACCGCCGTGACGGATGTCATCGCCGAGCATCGGATCAATATCGCCCGCATGACCGTCGACCGCCAGGAAAAGGGCCGCCAGGCCCTGATGGTCATCGAGACCGACCAGCTGATCGGTCCGGAGGCCGTGTCGGCGATCAGCCGGCTGCCGCATATCTTGCGCGTCATGCAGGTCCAGGGGCCGGTAGCGGCTTCCTGACAGAAAGGACAGGACAGCCTATGTTTACCAGCGTTTCCAGCCTGATTGCCCAGACAGGCCAGCGCCAATGCCGGATCTGCGACCTGATGGTCGAATATGAAATGGATACGGCGGGGCTGACCCGTGAGCAAGTCTATACCCGGATGGACCAGCATCTCCAGGTCATGGAGGCGGCCGTCGTCCGGGGCACTGCCGGCGTCCAATCCCATTCCGGCCTGACCGGCGGCGATGCCGCCAGGCTGGCGGCATACCGGAAGTCCGGCCGCGGTCTGACCGACGGCGTTTTTCTCGACGCCCTGACCTTTGCGATCGCTACCAACGAGGTTAACGCCGCGATGGGTATTATCTGCGCTTCGCCAACGGCGGGCTCGGCCGGCGTGCTGCCAGGTGTCCTGCTGGCAGTCCGGGAGAAGCTGCACCCGGATCGGACGGCGATGTTGAATTATCTGTTCACCGCCGGCGCCTTTGGCCTAATTATCGCCAACAACGCCTCGGTGGCCGGCGCCACAGGCGGCTGTCAGGCGGAAATCGGCTCGGCCAGCGGCATGGCAGCGGCGGCACTGACGGAAATGGCCGGCGGCACACCGCACCAGGCGGCGCAGGCCCTGGCGATAGCCCTGAAAAACCTGCTCGGTCTGGTCTGCGATCCCGTAGCCGGCCTGGTCGAGATCCCCTGCATCAAACGCAACGCCGCCGGCGCGGCGATCGCCCTCGGCGCAGCCGAAATGGCCTTGGCCGGCATCGAAAGCCATATTCCCTGCGACCAGGTCATCAGCGCCATGAAGCAAATCGGGCAGGCCATGCCGGAAGCCTTGCGCGAGACCGCCCGCGGCGGCCTGGCGGCAACAGCGGAAGGCCTGGCCATCCGCCAGCGCCTGTACGGCAAATAGGCTGCCCGGTGCAGGCCGCTGTGCCGGCTTCGATCCGTCAAACGCCTGCAGTTTTCAATCTGGATCTGAACCGTGCCGCGGTGGGTGAACCGACGCCGGATCTGCCGGACAGCCGGGTCTGACGCCGGCCGTTTCGGGCGGCAGGTCGCAGGGCGACTGCAGCCGGCGGGACAGGAAGATGCCGGCCAGGGCCGCCAGACCGCTGACGCCGAACAGCGGCAGGAATCCGATCCAATCGGCAAAGATGCCGGCCAGGAAAGACAGTATTGACAGCGGGAACGTGATCAGGTTGCTGAGCAGCAGATAAACGGTCCGCTCTTCTTCTTCGACGATGTCGATGGTATAGTTCAGGAAACCGACCCAACTGCCCATGTACATGCCGTTGACCAGGATCAGGGGCCACAGGAGATACCAGGCCTGGTCCGTTTGCCGGAAAAGCAGGCAGACCAGCGCGTAGGCCGGTATGGCCAGGCCGGTGACCTGGGCGGCCCGGATGACGGCCTTGTTGCCCAGCCGGCTGCTGATCTGGCTCCAGAAGAGGCCGCCGACCAGGCCGCCGATGATCTGGATATAGACCAGGGTCGAAATCTGCGCAGCATCCAGCCCGAAAATGCCCTGGCCATAGAGAATCATCAGCGGCGCGATCATGGCGGCAATGCCGGAGAGAATCCGGATGACCGCCACGCGCCGAAATTCGGGATGCCTGCGAAGGCAGGCCGGGAATTGCGCGTAGTAGTGCCAGTTCCTGGCCGGTCGAGTCGCCGGAATCCGCGGCAGGTCGCGCGAGAAGGACATGGCGACAGCCGACACGAGCAGGCTGACTGCCGCGCCGCTGAAGATGATCGCATAACGCTGGTCATTGGTCAGCGTCTGATTTTCCAACAGGTACTTGATCAGGAAGCCGGCGGCCAGCGCGCCGATGCCGCCCAACAACTGCTGGTAGCCGAAGACCTTGCCCCGGTTCTCCGGCAGGATCGTACGACCGAGCAAATCGGTCCAGGCCACGACGACCAGGCCGTCGCCAAAGAACAGCAAGCTGTACAGGAACAGGAAAACAGCCACATTCCAGGCATCGGAAAGCCCGCTGAACAGCACGGGGATCATCAGCAGCGTCAGCGGACGGAAAATGAACATCAGCAGCGTGATATAAAACGGCATGCGCCGGATGCTGCGCACATAAGGCCCGATCAGCGTCTGGGCCACGATCGACGCGGCCAGATTGATGGTTGCCGCCAGGCCGGCCAGTTTCAGGCTGTGCATGTAAGTAAAAATGAAAACCGGAATGACCGCGTTCACATCGATGAAAGCGGTGCCGATGACGAAGAATGCGCCTTCCAGAGTCAGGGCGGCGAAGTTCCGCCGCCGGATCCGGTTCTCCTGCATGGTGCTGATCCCTCCGCCTGGTGCCGCCGGCTTCCTGGTCCGGGCGGCCGTTCCGGGCTGCTCAGCCTCTGATTTTATCATGTTTTACCGATATTGTCTTGTCCGATGCCGGACAGCCCGCCGCAATTCCGAAGGCCGGCAAAGAGTTGTATAATGTAAATATTATACACGGCCTTTAAGCAACCGGTGAAAATTTGTCGAGGAGGTCTGAATATGTTTGAAACCGAATTTCGCATCCTGTTTGTCATCGCCTTGGCTTTGGAAGCCATCTGGTGGATTGTCTGGGTGGCTCTGGCTTTCTCCCGCAAAATTTACGCCAACTCGGTCTTCCTGGTTGTGACCGGCGCGCTGTGGGCGGCGCTGGCCATCCCGTCGTTGCTGGTCTTCCCGAACGGGGCGTCCGTCGTCCTCCTGATCTTCCTGCTGATCGTACCCTTCCTGTTCCTGCCCGGCATGGTGCGGATCATCACCGAATACCAGCGCGGCATCCTGTTCCGCTTCGGCAAGCTGGCCGGTCAGCTCAACCCTGGCCTGAACATCATCTTCCCCTTCGGCATCGACCGGGTGGTCAAGATCGACTTGCGCACGTTCACCATCGATGTGTCCAAACAGGAAGTCATCACCAAGGACAACATCCCGGTTATGGTGGATGCGGTGGTCTATTTCAATGTCTTCGATCCGACCCTGAGTGTCGTCAAGGTTGCCAACTACACCCAGAGCACAACCTTGCTGGGCCAGACCATCTTGCGATCGATCCTCGGCCAGCACGATCTGGACGAAATCCTGTCCAAGCGTTCCGAACTCAATGAAATGCTGCGCAAACAGCTGGACGAAGATACCGACCCCTGGGGCATCAAGGTCACGGCAGTGGAAATCAAGAGCATCGAGATCCCCGACTCCATGAAGCGGGCGATGGCCAAGCAGGCGGAAGCCGAACGTGAGCGCCGGGCCAAGGTGATCGCCGCCGAGGGCGAATTCCAGGCTTCGCAGCGCCTGTCTGAAGCGGCCAATGTTCTCTCGGCCTCGCCGGCGGCCATCCAGCTGCGCTATATGCAAACCCTGACGGAGATCGCTGTTGAGAAGAACTCGACGATCATTTTCCCGTTGCCGGTTGATATGATTTCCTCGTTCCTGCCGAAAAGCAAGGATTAGCCGGCGGAACGAACCGCGGTGAAACGCCGGCCGGTCAGCCAGGCGCTTTCATGTCGGTTCATTCGGACAAATTGTTGCGCCGGCCAGCACCTGGTGCGGCACGACAATCTCCTGCGGCGGCAACTGGTCGTCCTGGATGCGGGCCAGCAGGCGGTCCACGGCTTGCGCGCCGATTTCGGCAATCGGGTTGGCGACGGTCGCCAGCCGGGGTCGGATGTATTTCAGGATGTCGATGTTGTCAAATCCCATCAGGCCGGCCGTTCGGCCCGACGGCGCCGCCAGCTGGCCGCAGCGCAGGGCGTTCTGAATTTCCAGCGCGAAGACGTCGCTGGAACAGAAGATGGCGGCCGGCCATGCGGCGTCAGCCCGGTTCAGCTCTGCTTGCAATAAATCCAGGTAGTTGACGGCGGTAATGATCCGGTACGGCGTCTGCCGCGCTGCGGCGACGGACTGAAAGCCGGCTTGCCGTTCTTCCTGGGCGGCGATGTTGACCTGGCCGGCCTTGCGCAGCGGCGGGGCGACATAGATAATCCGGCGATAACCCTGACGCAGGATCTCGGCGGCGGCATCAGCCCCCGCCGCCCGAATGTCAAAGCGGATGTAATCGAACTGCGGCGACAGGCGGTTGCCGACGACAACGACCGGCAGCTGGGACTGGCGGAGGAAGGCTTCATATTCGGAGCCAAAGCCGACCGGGTGCAGGATCAGTCCGTCCACCCGCCGTTCGTGCAATTTGCGCACCGCGGCCTGTTCATTGGCGACGGAACCCTCGCTCAGCATGATCATGACCGCATAGCCGGCCTGACGGGCGCGGACTTCCACGGCATTCAGCAATTGGCTGAAGTACGGATTATTCAGGTCAAAGACGATGACCCCGAGCGAAAAGGTCTTTCCCTTGACCAGGCTGCGGCCGATATAATCCGGCGTATAACCATGCTCGGCCGCCGTCTGCCGGATGATCTCCCGGGTAGCCGGACTGATGCCGGGCTTGCCGTTCAACGCCCGGTCGACCGTTCCGCGCGAGACACCGCAAAGACGGGCAATTTCCTTGGTCGTTATCGACATGGCCGCATCATGCCTCCCGCCGGTCGAGCACGAGACCGTTATCCGTTAAAAGCTGCACGGTCTGCTCCAGCACCAGTTCACCGTTCCGGAGCGTGAAAGGCAAAAGCCGGTCGCCGCAGCGGACCGCGCGAATGCGTTCCGGCTGCGGCAGCAGCAGGCTCTTGAGCTGCAGCCGGCCGCCGCAGACACTCAAGCTGATCTGCCGGCTGGTCAAACCGAACTCCCCCCAGGCCTGGTCGACGGACCAGAAAAACTGTTGATCGGCATCGGGGTGCAGCGGCCGGAAGCCCAGATGCTGGCGGGTCATGTCGCAGGTGAACCCGCTGTAGGCAAGCAGCAGGGCATAGGCGGCCATCGAGCGGGCATAGTTGCTGCCGCATTCGAATTCGTTCCACGGATTGCGCGCCACGCCGTCAAAGCGCCGGCGCACGGCGCTGATCACGGCCAGGCCTTCCGCTTCCAGCCCGTTCATGATCATGTGACTGCCGGCCTGGTATTCGAAGCCCGGCATCGTTTCTTCACAATAGGGCACCGGCACGACCGGCCGGGGCTGGCCATCCGGCCAGGCGCAGATCATCGTGCCGGCTTCGTCGTTCAGCGTGAACAGGCGGCAGGGATTGCAAACCTGACGGAAACTGGCCCGGTAATTGTAGCGGAAAATGGCCGCCAGAGCCGACCGCACCTTCTGGCGGTCGAAAACATCGCCCAGGCCGACCAAGTCGCAATGCCACTGGGCGAGAACCTGGTCGATGATCGATCCCTGGCCGACCTGGTACTTCAGTTCGCCAGCCTCGTCATTCCAGTAGGCTTCCCGGATACCGGTGCCGGTCAGACTGTCGTTCTGGTAGCGATCCAACTGGCTGCCGTCCTTCAGATCAACTTGCTGGGCGAAATATTCGCCGTTGAACAGGTTCTGGTCGACCCAGGTCCGGCCGCGCGCCAGGATGCGGCGATAGAGCCCGGCGCTTTCCGCCTCGCCCATGGCGTCGGCCATGCGGGCGCCGGCATCCAGTGCGGCCAGGTAAAAACCGCTCAGCCAGGAGTTGGGCCCGAAAAGTTCCATATCGAGGGTGTGATGCTGCCGGCCGCTCAGATAGCCTGACTGGTCCGGATCCCAGCGGTCCGGT
>JAEXPB010000542.1 GCA_023438965.1 Bacillota bacterium
TGATATATCCGAAAGACAAGCGGACTTGCCTGGTATATAATCATCTTCAGAACCGCGTCGAGAATATTCAGTCCATCATCTGGTATCTTTCATTTCAATCTGAAGCCGACTGGAGGCGAGGAGGTAACGGATGACTTGACGGATCAGAGCCGCCGTGCTATATTTTTCTTTGCTGTGTTCTGACACGGCCTGCGAAAGCGGAAATCCTCGCTCTGCCTGAGTGGCAGAGCCGTTCAGTCCAGGAGGAGGTGAAAAAGATGGCAAAAAAATACGAAGCAGTGTACATCATGAACCCGGTTATCGGTGATGAGGCGATTGCCGCAACCACTGAGAAAATCCAGGCTCTGGTCGAAGCGTCAGCAACGATCGAGAAAATGGATGTCTGGGGGCGCCGCAGACTTGCGTACGAGATCAATGATCAAAAAGAGGGCTACTATGTCCTGATTAATTTCAGTGCGGAAGCCGAGTTCCCGAAAGAGCTTGAGCGCGTGCTCAAGATTACCGAAGGCGTTATGCGGTATCTCGTTGTCCGTACTGACGACTAAAAAGTCAGAAAGGCATGTCAGTGTATGAATAAGGCAATTTTGATGGGTCGTCTGACCCGTGATCCCGAAATGCGGACGACTTCCGGCCAGGTTCCGGTCTGTACGTTCACGCTGGCCGTTGACCGCCGGTTCAAAAGCGCCAACGGCGAAAAGCAGGCGGACTTCATTCCGATCGTTGCTTGGCGGCAGCAGGCGGAATTTTGCGCCAAATACTTCCGCAAGGGTTCAAAAATGATCGTTGTCGGCAGCATACAAACCCGTAGCTGGGATGATACCGAGGGCAAACGCCACAGCGTGACTGAAGTGATCGCCGAAGAAATCCATTTCGCTGATTCCAAGAAGAGCGAAGGCGGTTATGAGAGTCCGACGCCGGCGCCGACCCAACCGGCAGCCCATGCGCCCGCCAACGACGGCTTCTTCCCGGGTCCGGATGACGACACGGCCTTGCCTTTCGACATTTGACGCCGCATTCCTGTGATCTAAATTAATCTGCGAAAGGAGAAATCATCATGGCAGAGATGAAGCGCGGCTCATATAACCGCGATTCCGGTGATAAAGAAGGCCGCGGCATGCGGCCCAGAAGGTCCAGACGGAAAGTCTGCAACTTCTGCGCCGACAAGATTGAGCATATCGATTATAAAGATACCAACAAGCTCCGCAAGTTCATTTCCGAGCGGGGGAAGATCCTGCCCAAGCGGATGTCCGGCAACTGCGCCGCGCACCAGCGGGAACTGACCATCGCCATCAAGCGGGCCAGGCACATTGCCTTGCTGCCGTATTCGGGCGAATAAGCCGGGGTAAGCCGGCTGCAATCCGGTAAACCGCCGCGGCAGATTGTTCAAGCAATCTGTCGCGGTTTTTTATCCGTGCCGTGCCGGGGCTTTTGTGTTAAAATACTAAAACAAGATCCGATAGTAGGAGGTCTACTGCCATGAAAGTCATTTTGCTGAAGGATGTCAAAGATCTGGGCAAACCCGACGATATTGTGGAAGTTCATGACGGATATGCCCGTAATTTCCTGTTCAAGCAGCAATTGGCCCTGGAAGCGACGCCGGCTAACCTGAACGATGTCAAAACCCGGAAAAAGGCTGAAGCCGCCAAAGTGGCGCGCGAATTGGAAAATGCCCGCGCCATGGCATCCCGGATCAACGGCCAGGTTATCACGCTACCGATGAAATGCGGGGAAGCCGGACGCTTATATGGCGCCGTTACCACCATGGATATCGCCGGCGCGTTGGAGAAAGCTGGCTACAAGGTTGACAAGCGCGGCATTTCGATTCGTCAGCCAGTGAAAACCCTGGGCGATTATGACGTCGATATCCGGCTGCATGCCGAAGTCAACATCAAGGTGACAATCCGGGTCGTGGCCGGTTAAGAAGGGAATCCAGCATGGCAAATCCTGCAGCAGCGGGTCGGGTGCCGCCCAATAACCAGCAAGCTGAACAATCGGTCCTGGGTTGCGCCATGTCCGGTGAACGTCCGCTGGCGGAAATCACTGCCAGCCTGAAAACCGATGATTTTTACCGGCCCGACCACCGGTTGATTTATGATGCGATCTGCGAACTGTATCTAGGCAGCAAGCCGGTTGACATCATCACGGTTGCCGATTGCCTGGAGAGCAGGCAGCTCCTGGATAAGGCGGGTGGCCTGGCCTACATCAGTTCGCTGCCCGACCAGGCTCCGGTAGTGGCCAATGCCGGGCACTATGCTGATTTGGTCCGGCAAAAGTCCATCCTCCGCCGCTTGATCGCAGCGATGGACGAGGTGACCGGACTCTGCTTCGAAGAATCGGAGGATGCCGATCTCCTGCTTGATGTCGCGGCCCGGCGCATCTATGACATTCGTGAGAATCGCGATGTGTCCGGTTTCGAGAGCTTGAAGGACATTATGGGCCGGGCGGTCAACGAGCTGGCAGCCCTGGCGCGCGGCAAACCGCGCGAGAAGGCTGTCCTGACCGGCTTTTACAGTCTGGACAAAATCCTGGGCGGACTTCGTCCGGGCGGCTTGGTTATCGTGGCAGCCCGACCGGCGATGGGCAAATCGGCTTTCGCACTGAATATCGCCCAGAAAGCGGCGACCTTGTATAATGTGCCGGCTGCGGTTTTCAGCCTGGAAATGTCCAAGGAGGAAATCGGCAGCCGTATGCTCAGCGTACAGTCGCTGGTCAATGCCAAATCCTTGTCAACTGGCGAACTGCAAGCCGACGACTGGGACAAGATTGCCCGCGCCTTGCCGCCGCTGTATGCGGCGCCGGTCTATATCGATGACCGGTCCGGCACCAGCGTGATGGAAATGATGTCCAAGTGCCGGCAACTCAAGCTGGAAAACAAACTCGGCCTGATCATCATCGACTATCTGCAACTAATGAGCGGCACCGGCCAGAGCAAGTCCGAGAGCCGGCAACAGGAAATATCCGAAATATCCCGTTCGCTGAAGATCATGGCCAAAGAGCTGTCCGTGCCGATCATCGCACTTTCGCAGCTTAGCCGCGCCTGTGAGCAGCGAACCGATAAAAAGCCGATGCTTTCCGATCTGCGCGATTCCGGTGCCATTGAGCAGGATGCCGACGTCGTGATTTTTCTTTTTCGCGAGAAATATTACGACGCCGACCGCGTTCAGGTTGAGACCGAGGATGCGGAAATCATTATCGCCAAAAACCGTCAGGGCGGCACCGGCAGCGTACACCTTGGCTGGTGGCCCAAATACACCATGTTCTTTGAAAAGGAAGACGGGCGGGTTCCCAATGAACCGCCGCCATTCTGATCAATCGGCCCAATCAGCATAAGG
>JAEXPB010000039.1 GCA_023438965.1 Bacillota bacterium
ATATTCAATTATTGCCTAAATAATCCTGTGAATGATTCTGACACAAGCGGCTACATGAGTAAGTTATTAGCTGAGGCAGGCGGATTTGGCGGTTGTGGTGGCGGCGGCGGTGGCTTTGTTATTATCCTGGATCAGCTATCTTCATCACTTGAATTGATTGTTGCATCAGCTGTAAAATCTGCAACATATGTAGGCACGGCCATTGTTAGCGCTGGCGTCAGGTGGTATATAGGTCAAAGAAGCACCGTATTATTCGCTAAACCATCCTGGATACTGGGCAGAAATATGAAAAAGAACGGCGTGAAGCCTCCAAATGGACCGGGGAAATTTCATGCAAATCATATCATTCCGTTTGGTGTTAAAGCATTACAGTATTTAAGAGATTATCTTAAAGAATTAGGTATAGATTTGAACAGCCATATCAACGGCGTTTGGCTGGACGCTCAATACCATTTATCAAAAACTGGCACGGATGCCTATATTGATTTGGTTAAAAGTAAAATACAGATAGGTATGTCTATGGAAGAAGTCATTGCTGCAATCGATGAAATAAGGAATTTGCTACAAAATGGATGGCAGCCATAATAACAAAATGAATCGAGAGTGCAGATATGCTATTATGTATGCATAAGTTGCTGCAAGATAAGGAGTTTACAGATGAGTGACTTGTCATTGATTTACAAATTTAAACGAGCAACTGATATTGAAAAATCTCCAGATGGGAAGTATTATGCCGTAAGTAGCACTTATGTTATGTTATTGAGTTCAACGAGTAAACTGGTGTTGTATAAATTCAATAAATTTAAGTACGCAACCACATGCGTTTTCAGCCACGACAGCAAGTACCTGGCAATTAAGAGCGACTTCGGAAAGATTATCTTGTTTAGTCTGGATAAAATGGAAGTAGTAAAAACATTCACGACATCCCAGACAGAAGGACCGGAAATAATGTTTTCGCCTGACGACAAGTTCCTCATTACTTCAGACTGGAATGGTAAAATATTTAAGATTGATTTGGTAAATGGTTTGGTAATAAATTTAAAAAACTATTCTGGTTTTTTAGTCAGATCTGCTAGATATGACGATGAACATGGTAGATTTCTTTTTCTAGTCACTCATATTTTAACCTCTGGGCAGACGATATTGAACAGCACAGGCCAAGACCTGCTTGTCGAATGGGATTATATTAAGGGAGATAATGCTATTAAAGAGCATGGAATTGACGGAGTATTATTTAGAACAATTTATAATTCTGCGAGAAAAATATATTTTATTCTCCGTTATAATTCTTTTGAGATTCTTGACGAAAACTTTGAAAAAGAAAGCGATATCTATCAACTAGGGCCAAAGGAATTCATGCAATCTGCTGATTGTTCAAAAGATGGAAGATACCTTGCAGTTTTGTTGAGCGCAAAATCAACACTACAAATCTATGAGTATAGCAACCAGATGAATTTGGTTAAAAAATGTATAGTAGATCGTATTGGCATAGTCAAGTTCATTACAATTGAGGGGATAGAATGTTTATTCCTCGGGGCATATGACGAAGGATATCTTTACAATTTTGAGAAGTTTTTGGAGGATCCAGAATTTACTAACATACATAATATATAGTATATATATTTAAATAGAAGGCACTTTATATGGATTTTTGTTAATATAATTTAGTAAATGATTGACTGACTATACCTTTCTACTCAATTGCGTTTGATTTGTCACTTTTACCATTTCCATTCCTTTAAATTCCTCGCTTGCTGACCGCCGCATTTACGACTAAAATGTTATTTTACGATAAATTACGCTGTTGTACACGAGCATCTTCCTGCAAGGAGCTAGCAAATGAGTGATTTGTCATTGATGTATAAATTGAAACGAGCGACTACTATTAAGCAGTCACCAGATGGGAAATACTTTGCCGTCAGTAGCACATATGTGATCTTAATGAGTTCAGAGAGTAAACAAGCATTATATAAATTTAATAAATTTAAGTGTGCAACCACATGCACCTTCAGCCATGACAGCAAGTTTCTGGCGATTAGGAGTGATTTGGGAAAGGTTCTCTTGTTTAGCCTCGATCGGATGGAAGTTGTCAGCACCTATGCGCCATCCCATCAAGAAGGATCGGAAATATTGTTTTCGCCCGATGACAAACACCTTATTGTTTCAGACTGGAATGGTAAAATATTCAAAATTGATATTGAAAAGGGTCGGGTGTTTGATTTCAAGAGTTATCCCGGGTATATGATCAAATCTGCTAGATATGACGCTGAACATGGCAAAATACTATTCTTAATATCTCATATCATTGCGGATGGGCAGACAGCACTAAATAGCACAGGTCAGGACTTATTTGTTGAATGGGATTATTTTAAAGGCGACGATGCTATCAAGGAATATAGAATAAATGGTACGGTTGCAGAAATTATATATAATGCCGTTAGAAAGATATACTTTGTTCTCCGATATAACTCATTTAAAATTTACAACGAGGATTTTGAAAAAGAAAGCGATATTTATAACCTGGAACCGAAAGAATTCATTTATACAGCTGCCTGTTCAAGCGATGGAAGATACCTGGCAATTATATTGAGCGCAAAATGGACATTATTAATCTATGAATGGAGCAGCCAGCTAACCCCAGTTAAGAAATGTTTGATTGATAATATTACGCATGTTCAATTCATTATGATAGAAGGCGAGGAATGTCTTTTCCTTGGGGCATATGATGAGGGATCTCTTTACAATTTTAAGAAGTTCTTGGAAGATCCAGAATTTGCATAGTCAAATATAAGGAAAATGATGCATAATAGGCCTTATCGCCTATCAACCTGACCTATGACAACCTGGGCCTGAACCAGCTGACCGGCAGCAGCTTCAAGAACGGCGCGACGGAACTGTATACGACCTCGGTCACCTACAAGCCGGGCAACGGGTTCACATCGACCCAGTCCAATCGCGTGGCTTCGGTGACCAACGGCGGCGAAACCCTGACATACACCTGTGACGACCGCGGCCTCATCACCAAAGTGCAGAAGGATACCAACAACTACTCGGAATAGTACTATGACGGGTTCGGCCAGCTGATCCGCGAGAACTACTGTGATGACGTATCCTGAAATTGCGCACTTTGAAAAATAGAACGACATGACTCGCTCTCGCTTGGTAAAATAACTAATAGCCGGCGGGCGCACATTTGATTCTCGCTGGATTAGCAACTGGCCGTCAACAAGCCGCCGCAATCAGCTGTGCCAGTCGGTCTGCGCCAGCTCGCGAATGATGGCGACCGCCCGGCGGCCCTTTTCCTCATTGCCTTCCAGCGTATAAATATCCCGCATGGTGATTTCCAGATGGCAGCCGCGGGCTGCCTGCATGGTTTGCCGGATATGGGCCCGGAAGGCTGCCTCGTCGAGTTCCCGGCCGACGCCCAGGAAAAGCGGACTGGGCTTGCGCTGGTAAATAACCGGGCGGCTGTGTAATCTTTCGCCCATGAACGCCTCGTTGCACCAGGGCGAGACGGAGACTTTGCGCAGCCGGTCCAGCTGGCTGATGCAGCGGTCCCAGATCGGATCGACCGGCTCGCAGCAGCCGTAGGAAACCAGTCCGAATAGACTGGCGATTTCCTGATAATACGGAAAGAAAAATTCGGCGAACATATCCGGCGAGATGCCGACCGTTTCCTGGGAGTCCAGATAGCCCCAGGATTCCAGGAGGGTGACCGATGCCGGCGGGTTCTGCTGAACAAAGGCCGCGGCGTCCGGTCCCGGCAGCTGACGGGTATACCCCCAGGTTCCCTGGCAAACGCCGGCATAGCTATTGGTTGGCAGAAGACAACCGAGCTGTTCCAGATACCGGAAATAGGCGACATAATCGTCGGTGATCCGGCGCAGCAAGGCATGCAAAGCCTCCGGGCAATCATACATGGCCATGAACATCGCTTCCATGCCCATCAGGCGCACGATCATTTGAGTCGGCACCGCATAGAGGCCGCCGGTTAGCAGCCGGACCGGCAGGATATCGCCGAACAGGTCTTCCAACGCGGCCTTTTCGGCCATGGTCGCCTCTTTGTCGACAGAGAATTCCGAGGCCGGCAGGGCGGGCAATTCTGCTTCCAGGTCGTGGATAACCGGGATGTAATGATAACCGATGTTCCGGCCCTTGGCATCGGTCGCTCGCGTGACGGCAAAGTCCTGGCCGAACAAACGGAACGAGCTGCGCCAACTGAGCGGGAAAAACGGCGGCACGATGCGATCATCGTCAAACAATTCAAAATTCAGCAAATTGGCCAGGATCTGGCTTTCGATCTGCCGGCCGCGTTCACTGGTACAACGAAGCCGCGGCGGGATCACCTCGGCGGCGAAGGTCGCCAGCTCGAGATGGACCATTGGCCGGCCGCCGGCCAGATCGTTATGCCGATACCAGTCGCGAATCCGTTCCTGCATCAGCGGCAGTTGGGCATCAGTCATCTGGCGTGCCGCCAGCTCGCGCAGGATCTGCCGGTCACCGGCTGGCAATTGGATGGCAGCGTGGCTGTTCATGCTGATTAACCTCCAGAAAATTGCTTACAGTCATTATTGTATAGGTTCTATTCAAAACAGAAAATTCGCCAGATTGTCAAAAAGATGCGAAATATTGCTATAATAAATGCGATAGGACATCGGACGGAGGTAAGGCATGGGCGATGGCAATCAATCGCTGATCATTCCGGAAGACGTTCTGCAGCGCCAGGCCCAGCATCCGCTGCTCAGCCGGCTGCAGGTCACGAAAGCCGGCGTTTTCGTCCAGACCCGCGATCACTTTATCGAACGGAGCGGGATCCCGGAGGCAATCATGATTTACTGCCAGGGCGGCCAGGGGCGCCTGCAACTGGCCGGACAGCTGCTGCAGATCGTCCGCGGCGACCTGCTGGCCATTGCACCCGGCCTGCCGCATGCCTATGGCGCTAATCCCCAGGATCCCTGGCTCATCCAATGGCTGCATTTCCGCGGCGATGCCGTGAGCTCGCTGCTGGCGGAATGCGGATTGGCACCGGATAGCCCGATCCTGCATCTGCGGGATGACCGCTCCGACTGCCAGGCAGCTGCGTCGGCGCGTTCGGTGGGACCGCTGCTGGCGCAGTGCCGGGAGGCGATCGGCGCTGAGTTCAGCCTGGCGCACCAGCTGCTGGCCGCCGCCAGCCTGCAGGAATTGTTCGCCCGGCTGATTCTGTACAGCCGCTGCGGCAATGAATCGCTGAATCGCAATGCAGATATCGAGTCGGCCATTGCCTATATGCAAGCCCATTTTGCCGAAAAGTTGACCCTCGACCAGCTCGCTGCCCTCTGCAGCCTGTCCAAATACCATTTTATCCGCCAATTCAAGGCCCGCACCGACCTGACGCCGCTGGCCTGGCTGAACCAGCTGCGCTTGCGGCGGGCTTGCGAACAGCTGGAAACGACGCGGGCCAGCATTCAGGAGATCAGCCAGAAGCTCGGTTTTGCCAGCCCCTACTATTTTTCGACCGCTTTCCGGCAGGCGACCGGTCTGTCGCCGCGAACCTACCGCCAGCGCAACAGCCAGCTGCGACGGGAGAATGAACCATGAAACAAATGCGATCGAACGAACGAAAGGATGATATCCAGTGAGCAAGCCAGAAACCGATGAAGAACGGCGCGCCAGAATTTACCCGATCATCTTATGCGCATACAATCCCGCCTGGCCGGCGTGGTTTGCCGAGGAAAAAGAAGAGCTGGAACGGCTGATCGATCGCGAGGACATTGTTCGGATCAGCCATATCGGCAGCACCGCCGTACCCGGCCTGCCGGCCAAGCCAACCATCGATATTCTGCTCGAGATCAACGAATCCACGGATATTGATCAATTGAAGACTGCGCTGCCAACACCGGAATATTTCTACCTGGACGAGGCAACGCTGACCATGCCCACGCCGCCGCCGCATCTGATGTTCCTGAAAGGATATTTGCCGGACGGCTTTGCGGCAAGGGTCTACCACATTCATGTGCGATACCCGCGTGATTGGGATGAACTGCATTTTCGTAATTACCTGATCGCGCATCCCGACACCGCTGCCGAATATGCCGCGCTGAAACATCGTCTGTTCCAGGATTACGAACATGACCGGGATGGCTATACCCGGGCCAAGACGGCGTTTATCAGGAATGTGACGGAGCAGGCGAGAAAAGAGGTGAAATAATTGCCTATGCAATTTACCGATGTCTGCTTGATTACGAACGATGTCCTTCACCTGCGGGCATTCTATGCGGCCGTTTTTGGCGGCTCAGCTACAGGGGATGAAATTCACTCCGGATTGGCGCTGGAGGGCATTTCTTTTTCTTTCGATCAGGCAGATACCTTGCAGAAAAACCCATCGTTCCATTATGTGACTGCTGTCGGGTCGAATAATGTGATTTTCAATTTTAATGTCGATGATGTCGACGCCGAATACCAACGCTTGCTGGCGCTGAAGGTGGAAATGCTGGGGGGGCCTGTCACGCACCCCTGGGGAGCGCGCTCTTTCCAATTCAAAGATCCGGACGGGAATATCCTGAATTTCCGCAGCATTCTGCAGGAGGAGTGAAGGTGACCAATGGTAAAATCATGGCAAGACATGACGGAATATCTCCTGGACAACACATCCGACCCATTCCCACGCTACATTCTGAAAAGGGACATTCTGAACGATCCAATATCCGATTCGGAACTGGACGCCATCCACGCCTCGAAATGGTATCGGCAGCTAGCCGATGAGCAATGGGCGGACGGTTCCTGGGGCAGATTTCATTCGATGGATTCAAAGTCCGCACATAAGCTTAAATTCGTTACAACGGAATCGGCACTGCGGCGCGCGCACGAGCTTGGCCTGACCAAGGACGACCCGATGGTTGCGAAGTGCATGGCTTTGATGGAACGGTATGTCCAAGGTACCGAAACTTGGCGCGACACGATCGAAAAGCATCATGACGGCGGTAAAAGCCATCTGCACTGCCGTCCGTATTTGACCGCCGCCCAGATCAATTTATTTGATCCGGAAAACCCGGTCGTCAAACCACGGCGGGATGTTTTCGTTCGCACGCTTGAAATAGCCTTGGCCAAAGGATCTTTCGATGAAAAGGCCTGGGAGCAGGAAAACCGCGCTTATCGCGGTCCATGCCTGAATGGCTGGAATGCCTATCCCTTGATGATCATGCAAAACTGTGATTGCCTGACCGACGAGCTGCAGAGATCGTATCTGGCTTATATCTGGAACAAGCAGGAAGGCATCTATTATATCTCTGATTTTGCCCCGGCCGAAAAGCGGCATTTGGAGGACAAAAAGTTCACAATGTGGCTTTCCGCGCTGGAAATTCTGAGCGGCTTTTCGCTGTTTCCGGAATTGATGGCGGACACGGGCGCGTATTTGGTCAGCGAAGCCAACCGCCTGATCGCGGACGATGTTCAGCTGCCGGCAGCCAACCCGATATTTGGCCATTACAGCGAAAGCTGGCGGGATAAAGATGCCAGAAAAAATGATATGATCCTACGCATACTGCGGGTGCTTGTCAAGTGTTGAAAGCAAACACCAGGAGGTAGAAATGATCAGTGAGCAAAACCACGGAGCATTATCGATCATGTCGGCGCGATTCGGGCATGATACAATTTTGTCGCTGGCGACGCTGGACGGCAACCGGCCGTCGGTGCGACTGGTGAACAGCTATTATGAAGACGGCGCTTTTTATACCGTCACCTATGCGCTGTCAAACAAAATACGTCAGATCAGGAAAAATCCCGAAGTCGCTGTATGTGGCGAATGGTTCACGGCGCACGGCATTGGTGAGAACCTTGGCCATGTCCGGAACGAGAAAAACCAGGCGATGATGGCCAGGCTCCATACCGTGTTCGCCCAGTGGTATGATAATGGCCATGTTGATGAGAATGACCCGAATACCTGTCTGCTCCGGGTTCGGCTGACGTCCGGGGTTCTGTTTCATGAAGGAAAGAAATATGTGATTGACTTTACGGCGGATATAACCGGCTGCGGTCCATAAAAGACCTGGCTGTCCCGATTATCACGCCCCGGCCAAATCTGACCGGGGCGTTTTGCCATATTTTCCCGGTCGGTCCAAATCGTCACGCTCCGGATGACCCGGGCGCCGGGTATAATGGCATCAGGCTCGGAGCTGAAACATCCAATCAAAGCAGGCAAGTCCATACGGAACCAACTGACTGATAAAAGGGGGAAGGGAGCGCATGGCCAAGTACACCGTGCGAACAGGCTGCACACTTTGCGGCATGTGCGTCTGCGTCTGTCCGATCCAGGCGATCCGGCTGCTGCCGGACGGCGCCCACATCGATCCGGACCGCTGCGCCGGCTGCGGCATCTGCTATCGCAATTGCGCCAGCGAAGCCATCCAAAAGGAAGCACCAGCTAAATAGCTCAACCAGCTAGCAACAGGAGGAAGTCATGATACGATTTGCTGACAAATTGACCTTTGCCCAGAATGCCCTGCCGATCGGGGGCGAATACGACGTCATCGTCGTCGGCGGCGGCGTGGCCGGCGTGGCGGCGGCGATGGCCGCCGGCAAACGCGGATTCCGGACCCTGATCATCGAGGCGACCTCGGCCCTGGGCGGCCTGGCCACGATGGGCCTGGTCAACATCCCGCTCGATTTCGTCTCCGGCCTGGGCATCGAGATGTTCGATGAGCTGGAGGCCGTCAACGCTCACTGGCACCGGAACACCGACCCGGAAAAACATAAGCTGATCCTGGACCGCATGACCCGCAAATACCACTGCGACATCCTGCTGGTGACCCAGGTCATCGATGCGATCATGGACGGCGACACAATCAAGGGTGTGGCGATCCAGACCAAGACCGGCCCGGAAGCGCTGCTGGCCAAGCGGGTGATCGACTGCTCCGGCGATTCCGACGCCGCTTTCTATGCCGGTGCCGAACTGATGTCCGGCCGGCCGCAGGACGGCATGAGCCAGGCTTGCTCGCTGGAATTCATCATGGCCGGCGTGGACTGGGACCAATATCTGGAATCCGAGGTCAAGAAGAACGACCCGAAATGGCTGGACGTGATCAAAGTCGCCTTGAAAAACGGCGACCTGCCCTATGAGGTCGACAACCACCTGAACTGGATCACCCATTTGCCCGGCCGGCCGCAGCACTGCGGCAAGGACGAGGTCAGCATCTGTTTCGCCCATTCGCGCAACTGCTTTCCGAGCCAGACCAGGGAATTGACCCGCATGTACCTGGAAGGGCGCGAACAGGTGGACTTCATCAGTAAATTCCTGATCAAGTACATCCCCGGCTTCGCCGGCTCCTATCTCAGTTACACGGCCTCGCTGCTGGGCGTGCGCGAGAGCCGGCGCATCGTCGGCGAGTATGTCCTGACCGCCGAGGACATCGCCCATCTGCGCAATTTCGACGATGTGGTGACCATCAGCATGCATGGCTATGATGTGCACAATTTCGACGCACCGGGCAATATCAAGTGGGCGCCGATGATGATCGACGGCAAGCTGCAGTATGTCATCTGCAATTCCGGCGGCTTCGGTACGACCACACCGCCGCCCGGCAACGCGCCGGTGGTCAATGTCCGCGGCGAGAATGCCCTGACGGCGACCTTCCCGGCCAACAGCTACTATGACATCCCCTGGCGCAGCCTGATCCCGATCCGGGTTGAGAACCTGCTGGCCGCCGGCCGCAACATCTCGACCGATGTCTACGCCCAGTCCGGCACCCGCCTGATCATGGCCTGCTTCACCCTGGGTGAGGTGGCCGGCACCGCGGCGGCGATCTCGCTGGCCAATGACATCCCGTTCCGGCAGATCGACCGGGTTCGCCTGCAGCAGGAGCTGATCGCCAACCAGGTCAATATCGGCCAGGGCCTGCGGGAAATCCCCGGCTTGAAGAATGCCGAGCCCTACGAGGAGAAATATGCCCGCTCCCGGCCGAGCGAACGGGCGGAAATTGACGGTTCAATGAAACAATTTATCGGCGTTTGACAGGAAATTCGATAGAATGAATATTATGGAGGAAGCGATATGAAAAGATCGATCAGTCTGATTTTAGCTATTCTGCTTCTGGTTACCCTGACGGCCTGCCAGGCCGCCACGACGACAGCCGGCACCAGCGGCGCGGCCGGCACGACTGCCGCCAGCGCAGCCGGCACCACTGCCGCGGCCTGGAAGCGCGACGCCAACCTGAATGAACCGGGCACCTTGCCGATTTGCAAGCAAACCGTGAAATTGACGATCGGCATGCCGCAGAACGCCATGGTCGAGAATTTCGAAACCAACTGGCAGACCCAGCAGCTGGAGAAAAAAGGCAATTTCGACCTGTCGTTCACGATGTTCGCGGCGACCGAGATCGAGCAGAAAATCGATCTGATGATCGTGGCCGGCGGTTCCGACCTGCCGGACGTGATCATGAACGGCCTCGGCGGGCAAGCTAACCTGGTCAAATATGGCAAGGCCGGCATGATCGTCGCGACCAACGATTATTATACGCACAGCGCCTACTGGATCAAACAATCGCTGGCCAAGATCGACCTCGATACCTTCAAGTATGTCACCTCCTATGACGGCAAAATCTATGGCCTCTTCGCTCTGATGCAATCGCTGAACAATGAATACTCGACCAGCCGGCTGAATATCTATGAGCCCTGGCTGAAGGCCCTCGGCCTGGAAATGCCGGACACAACCGCTGAATTCGTCGATGTGCTGCGGGCGTTCAAGACCAAGGACCCGAACAAGAACGGCAAGTCCGACGAGATCCCTCTGATCGGCTCCAAGGATGTCATGACCAGCAACTACGCCAGCTTTATGATGACGCCGTTCATTTATGCCCAGGCCCCCAATTTCTGGACCGTCGCCAACGGCAAGATCGGGGTGGCCTACAATACCGAGGCCTGGCGGGAAGGCTTGCGTTATACCAAGCAGCTGCTCGCCGAGAACCTGCTCTCGCCCCTGTCCTTTACGCAGGACAAAGCTCAGATGACGGCGACGCTCAGCACGGATCCGGCTTCGGTCGGCACCTTCGGCG
>JAEXPB010000044.1 GCA_023438965.1 Bacillota bacterium
GGATATAGGGCAATGATGTAAGCATGTTCAACCTCTATCCAGCCAGATCATTTCCGATCACGGCGGTCACAGACCGCCGTTGACCAGACCCTGGCTTTGCGCGAACTCGTTCAGCGCCGCCTCGACATCCTCGGTGGTCGGCAGTCCGCAGACCATTGTAACCAATTCGCGGGCGTCATTCAACTGCAGCCGGGACATCAGGCGCCGGGCCGGCAGGACCAGGCTCGAACTCATCGAGAACTCGTCCAGGCCCATGCCCAGGAGGATCGGGATCAGCAGCGGGTCGCCGGCTGCTTCGCCGCACATGCCGCAAGGGATGTTGTTCTTGTGTGCCGCCTGGATGGTCATGTTGATCAGCCGCAGGACAGCCGGATTATATTGGGAATACAGTTCCGCCACCTTCTCGTTGCCGCGGTCGACAGCGATGGTGTACTGGATCAGATCGTTGGTGCCAATACTGAAGAAATCACATTCCAGCGCCAGCAGGTCGGCCATGATGGCCGCCGCCGGAATCTCGATCATGATGCCGACCGGGATGTCGGACTGGTAGGGGATGCCCGCGTCAGTCAGCTCGCGCTGGACTTCGGCCAGGATGGCCTTGGCCTGGCGCAGCTCCGAGACCGAGGAGATCATCGGGAACATGATCTGCAGCCGGCCGTAGACGCTAGCGCGCAACAGGGCGCGCAGCTGGGTCTTGAAGAGCTCCGGCTGGTGCAGGCAGATGCGGATTGCCCGATAGCCGAGGAAGGGGTTCTGCTCTTTTTCGAGATTCATGGCCGGGAGTTCCTTATCGCCGCCGATATCCAGGGTGCGGACGATGACCGGCTTGCCGGCCAGGGCGATCAGGACGCTCTTGTAGGCGTCCAGCTGTTCCTGCTCGGTGGGGATGGCGTTCCGGTCGAGATACAGGAATTCGCTGCGGAACAGGCCGATGCCGTCGGCGGTGCTTTCCAGAACCAGCGCGGCGTCCTGGTCGGTGCCGATGTTGGCGCAGATCTCGACCCGGTGGCCGTCGGCGGTCAGGCTGGCCTTGTTCTTGAATAGACTAAGCTGCTCCCGGTCGCGAATAATTTTTTCGCGATGGAGTCGGCAAGCTTGCAGGGCGTCGGCGTCCGGATTGATCAGGATATCGCCGGACTGGCCGTTCAAAGCGATCAGGTCGCCGTCCCGGATGGTGAGGAGCGCGTCGCCGATGCCGACGACGGTTGGGATCGAATAATTGCGGGCGATGATCGAGGTGTGGGAATTCTTGCCGCCGACCTGGGTCAGAATGCCGGCGACATGCTTGATGTCCATGGATGCCGTATCCGAAGTCGTCAGGTCGCGGGTGACCAGGATCGTATCCGGCGGCAGCGCGGTCAAGTCCGGCGTTTTGATGCCCAGGATAGCCATCAGGATGCGGTCCTTGATGTCGCGGATATCCATCGCGCGCTCGCGCATGTAGGCGTCGTCCATTTCCTCGAACAGGCGGACAATCGGCGTCATGCCGCGCTCGACGGCTGTGGCGGCGTTTTCGTTTTCCTGCTCGATCAGGTTGCGCGTTTCAGCCAGGATCTCCGGATCTTCCATGATCGCCAGGTAGGCTTCGAGAATTTCAGCCCGCGTTTGTTCCTCGGCCTGTTGCTCGATGGCCAGGACCTGCCGGGTTTCGGCGACCACCTGGTTGAGCGAGCGGTCCAGAAGCGCCATTTCCGCGTCCGGGTTGGCGGCGCGGTAATCGGGCAGGACAATTTCCTTTTTGGCATAGATCAAAGCCCGGCCGATGCCGATGCCGGCCGAAACGCCCATTCCTTTGATACCGCTGCTCATTGCCGCTACCTCCTGCCGGTTATTCGCCGAGTCCGGCGTTGATGGCATTGGTCATGGCCAGCATGGCCGCGTCCTCATCGACGCCGTCGCAGGCCAGTTCGATTTCCGTGCCGCATTTGGCGCCGGCGGCCAGAACACCCAGCATCGACTTGGCGTTCAGGGGCTTGCCGTTTTTCATGATGCTGATTTTAGATTGGAACTGGTTGGCGAGCTTGACGAAATTGTTAGCCGGACGGGCATGCAAGCCCAGCTTGTTGATGATGATGATCTTCTGCGTGATCATGGTGACTCTCCTTTTACGGTGTTATGGTTTGGGACTGGCGCCGGTATGCCCGGCTTTCAGCTTGTACAGGTATTCCTGGATCAGCCAGCTCAGCAGACTGAGACCAAGGGCAGCCGGTACGAAAAGCCATTGGAACTGGAAGCTGTAATTCTGGACGGCTAATTGGTAGCAGACCTGCAGAAAAAGCAGAAGGATGAAAAAACGGATCCCGCTGCGAATCATGTGGGTAATCCAGCCGGACTGCCTGGTGATCGCCCAGCGTTCCCAATAGGTCGGTTTTTTTGGTTCCGGCATATGGCGGCTCCTGTTTCCAGCCCGGACGGGCTCCTGCTTTGCTGGCGGTTGGCTTTACTGCTTGTTGACGATCTGCTCGGTGACCTTGGCTTCCATTTCCTTCTCATCCAGCAGGTTGCGCAGACCGATGATCACGACACCTTTGGCGGCGGCGCCGGCAAAATTGCCCTTGAGCGCATCGGAGCAGAAGATGACCTGGTATTGGCTGGCCAGCTGCTTGGCTTCGCTGATGCTGGAATGGTGAATTTCGACCGGGATGTTCAGTTTCTTGAAAACTTTTTCGATTTTCATTTTAATAATCTGGCTGGAGCCCATGCCGCTTCCGCAGGCAGCGATAACTTTTAACATAACGATCCTTCTTTCTTTAGAATGCCCGGC
>JAEXPB010000059.1 GCA_023438965.1 Bacillota bacterium
CTACAACGCCGTAAATGACATGACAGCCGGACTGCTCCAGCCTTTTCGCCCATTGGATGTTGTTCTCTTCGTCAAAACGAGCTTTCAACTCAACCAGAACCATCACTTGCTTGCCCCGCTCGGCAGCGTCGGCCAGGGCCCGGACGATCGGCGAATTGCCGCTGACCCGGTAGAGCGTCTGCTTGATGGCCAGCACATCCGGGTCTTCAGCGGCGCTGCGCACCAGGCGCACCACCGGTTCGAAGCTTTCGAACGGATGGTGCAGGAAAATGTCCTGCTGGCGAATGGCCGCAAATATATCGGTCTGCTGCAGCAACGGCGTGGGCTGGCCCTCATACTCGGCGAAGCGCAGCTCCGGCCGGTCGACGCGGCTGTACAGCCGGTTCAGGAAGGTCAGGTCCAGTGGCCCGGGTATGGCATAGCAGTCCGGCTGGCCGATCTGCAGCAGTTCGATCAGCCGCTGCAGCAGATTCTCGTCGAAATCCGCCTCGGTCTCCAGACGGATCACCTCGCCCCAGGGACGCAGCTTCAGCTGTTTCTCGATTTCTTTCAGCAGGTCGGCGGCATCTTCCTCATCCAGATCCAGGTCGGCGTTGCGCATGATCCGGAAGCAGCCGGCCGGTCCCAGCCGGACCCCGCTGAACAATTCATTGATATGCAGCCGGATGACGTCCTCGAGCAGGATATAATCGTCCTGCCCGGTGGTCGGGCTGGCTGCGGGCAGCCGGACCAGCCGCGGGATCACGGCCGGGACCTGGACGATGGCCAGGTCCGGCTGCAAAGGGCCTTCCGGCTCGGCAGCCGCGCTCTTCCCCGCTTCCGGCGCCGGTCGCGCCCGATCTACCCGCACGCACAGGTTGAGGGATTTGTTGGCCAGCAGCGGGAACGGCCGGGCCGCATCGACGCCCATCGGCGTCAGGACCGGATAGACGGTGGACCGGAAATAATCGCGGGCATAAGCCTGCTGCTCCGGCGCAAGATCAGCGGCTTTCAACAGTCGGATATTCTCCCGCAGCAGGGCCGGCAGCAGCACCCGGCTATAGGTGGAGTATTGCCGGGCCACCATCTGGTGGGTCCGCTCGGAGATCGCCAGCAATTGCCGGTCCGGCGTCAGGCCGGCCGGATCCGGCTGATTGTAGCCGGCCCCGACCAGATCCTTGAGCGACGCGACCCGGATCATGAAGAATTCATCCAGATTGGAGCAGGTGATTGCCAGGAACTTGATTCTTTCCAACAGGGGGTTATGCTTGTCCCGGGCTTCCTCAAGCACCCGGTCGTTGAATTCCAGCCAGCTGAGCTCCCGATTGAGATAGGCCGCCTGAAGCGGCGGCTGCGGCGCTGGTCCGGCCTTGCTCTTCTTCATGGCTGCAGCCTCCTGATCCTGATTTGCGGTATCATACCAAATACTTCGCTGAAAAGATTGCGCTTGTTCTCCAGCGTCCAGATTTCCAGGACGATATCCTGCCGCGTCGTTACCGCCAGAACCAATTCGGCGGCTTCCAAATCCAGGTTGACCGTCATATCGCTGATTTTCTGCTGATGCCCGCTGTCCAGGGCGTCGGCCAGCCGGAGCAGCGCCGCCAGCTGGCTGACGGTCAGCTGGTCGTCCGGGCTCAGGTCGCCGAATCCCCGGTCATCCATCTGTGTCGGTCCGACATGCAGACGGGCGATCCAGGCGACCATGTCCCGCTCGGACTTGCGCAAGCCAATGATTTCGGTCGCATTGATGATGTTGAACGATCGGACATTATGCTTGGACATATTGATGTATTTACCGGTATCATGCAGGATGGCCGCTGCTTGCAGAAGCAGACGCGCCCGCTCCGGCAAATGATGCAGGCGCCTGGTTTCGTCGAAAAGCTGCAAAGCAGCCTGCTCGACATAATCGGTGTGCTTTTTGTCGACTTTGAAGCGCCGGGCCACATTGCGGCAGACCGAGATGATATCCTGCTCCTGGTCGTGTGTCGGCTCAAAATCGCCCTTGGCCCGGGCGAAATCGAGCAGCAGCCCGTCACAGAGCGTGATCGCCGGCAGGAAAATCTGGCTGGCCCGGGTGAAGCTGATGAATTTGCGGATGATCATCGCCGCCGGCAGCAGCAGCGAAGCATGCTCGGCCGGGATCGACTTTTCCAGCGCCAGGTCGAGCGGCCGGCCGCCCAGGAGCTGCTGGTAAGCTTGCTCGAACTGTCGGGCATTCAAGACCGCCAGGGCGTCCGGGTCCCGGCCGGTCAGCTTTTTCAGGTGGTTGGTCTCCCCGCCCAGGATGACCAGGTTCTGGTAAGTCGTCCCTTTGGGCTCGAGCAAATGGTAGCTGGCCAGGTCGCCGGAAATGTACTCATCCATCAGGCCGGCGAAATCGGCGGTGCGCCGCTCGAGGTCAGCGAGCATCTCCCGGATGCGCAACGATCCCAGCAGCATGTTTTGGCTGAAAATCAACTCGCCCTTGTCATATGCGCTGACCTGAAGGCTGCCGGCGCCAATGTCCACCAGCAGCGTGCCGGCCTCGATCAGCCGGTTGAACTCCGGCATCAGGCCGGCCACGGCCATAATATGATAGGCGCGCTCCTCACTGTTGCTCAGGACCTCGATTTCCAGGCCGCAGCCGCGCCGGATCTGGTCGACCGCCAGCGCCCGGTTCTGAGCCTCCCGGAAGGCGCTGGTGGCCACCACGCGGCAGGCGCCGATCCGGTAAGCTTTCAGCTGCTCATTGAAACCGTTCAGGATGCCGAGGCACTCCGTCAGCAACGGCTGGCTGATCCGGCCGCTCATGTATGTGTCCGTGCCGATCGCCAGTGTGCGCCGCATATTCTCGATGACCTGCGGCACTTCATCCTTGGCCAGCTCGGCAATTTTCAACTGGATCTCGTGCGATCCGACATCGATCGCCGCGTAGAGCTTCTTTCTGCCCATGTTGTCTGCTCACTCCTGTCCTGGCTGCCGGAACCTATCGCAGGGACGGACTGCCGAAGGAGACGCCCAGGGCCTGCGCCGACGAAATCAAAGGCGAATCGGCCGGCACCTGCCGCAGCCGGCCGGCAACTTCCGCCAGCGGAACCGGTACGATCCGGCTGTTCTGCACGCCGACCATACAGCCATACTTCCCTTTGAGAACCAGATCCGCCGCCGCAGTCCCCAGCATGGTCGCCAGAACGCGGTCGGCCGGGCAAGGCTGGCCGCCGCGCTGGAAATGCCCGGGCACGGTAACCCGGATTTCCTGGCCGATCTGCTCGGACAAGTCATGGGCCAGCTGATAGGCGACCGAAGGGTATTTCCAGGATAACCGGCTATCACGCATCGCCTTGCGCGACAGTGCCGCTTCATCGGCGGACAGCGCGCCTTCGGCGATGACAATGATCGAGAAGCGCTTATGCTGCTGCTGGCGCCTGGCCAGGGCCTGCGCCACCAGGTTCAGCGCATAGGGGAATTCCGGCAGCAGGATGACATCGGCGCCGCCGGCCAGCCCGGCGTGCAGCGCCAGCCAGCCGGCCTTGTGCCCCATCAGCTCGATGATGAAAACCCGGCCATGCGATGTGGCGGTGGTGTGGATGCCGTCCACGACGGAAGTGGCGATATTCACGGCACTCTGAAAACCGAAGGTGATCTCGGTGCCCCAAAGGTCGTTGTCGATGGTTTTCGGCAGCGTGACAATGCGGACGCCCTTTTCGGCCAGCAGGCTGGCGGTCTTGTGCGTGCCGTTGCCGCCGAGG
>JAEXPB010000082.1 GCA_023438965.1 Bacillota bacterium
ATTTGACGCCGGCCGCGGGCGCGGCCGCGATCTGCTTGTTCATGTCCGCTACGTTCAGGGCGGCTGGTTTTTGCGAGATCAGATGCTTGCCGGCCTGGAGCAGCGCCATGTTCAATTCGTGATGGGCCGGTATCGAAGCCGCGTCGATCGCAATGTCGAAATCACAATTTTCGAGCAGCTCATCGACACTGGCATACCAATTTGGGATGCCGTGTTTCGTCGCCGCCGCCCGGGCCCGCTCGGGGATGATATCTACAGCCGCCACGCATTCGGCGTCAGCTACCCGGGGGATATTATCGAAATATTGCCATTCGGCGAAGTTGCCGCAGCCGACAACCGCCACCCGCCACTTGCGGTTCAGTTTGCTCAAAGAGACCGCCTCCAATCTGTTTTTCCTGATCGCGCCGGCCGGTGCTTTCTCTTATAATTTAGGGTCCGTGCTATAATCAGTAAATAGATTATTTTCAACGGGTGATGCACAAAATGAACATCGCGAGGTTGCGGTATGTATTTCAATCTCAATTTACAAGCCCTTCCGGTCGTTAAAGACTTGTACAAAATTGAACGGAAAACCGTTTGGCAACAGGCCGACAGCAACCACATCCTGGTGGTGGTCGTGGCCGGCGAGTGTTCGTTTTTCATTGATGATGTCGAATACCCGGTCAGCCGCGGTGACACTTTCTATATCCCCCAGGGGCAGTTGTACCTGCGTAAACCGCATGGCGACCTGACCTGCACTTTTTTTTACCTGCATTTCCGAACCAAAGGCCCGGCGGAGATGATCAGCGGGGCGGCAATCCGGGCCAAGATGGCGGAAATCCGGACGGCGACCGACCAGGAGACGATCCGTGACACTTACCTGCCTACCTATTATTCCAGCGAAATCTATTTGGATTATCGGTCGGCGGCCGGCGACGTTGCCGATGAAATCACTGCGCTGCTGGACAAGGCGCTGGCCGAGATGTACCGCAATGATATCGAGAGCCAGCTGATTATTGCCCTCTATGCCAGCCATGTGCTGGCGCTGCTGACCCGGCAGACCCTGACCCGGCTGTTGGCGGAAAGCGAAGTCAATTTGGGCGAAAAGATCCCGCTGCCCCTGCGCAAGGCCATGATCTTCATCCGCCAGAACTACACCAAGCGGATCACCCTGACCCAGATCGCCGCTTATTGCAGCGTCTCGCCGCAGCATATGATCCGCCTGTTCCGGTCGACCCTGCATGTCACACCGATCCAGTATATCAACCGGTTGAAAATCGCCCATTCCAAGGAGCTGATGCGGACTACCGGCCTGTCGGTCAAGGAAATCGCCGACGAAATAGGCTTCGAGAGCCCCTATTATTACAGCCGGCTGTTCAAGAAGGTCGAAGGCGTCTACCCGACCGCTTTCAAGGAACGGATCAGGCAGTCGCAGGTGACGCCATAGGGCAGGCGACGGGGAGCGGCGGATCAACGCAGCCTGAATCGTAAGGCTGGAGCAATCTCAAATAATTGTAACTACATTAATGTTACTTTGACCTTTTTGCCCAGAGATTGGGCAACCTTGATTAAAAAATCAAGGGAAGGATTGTCGGCGCCACTTTCTAGGCGACTAATATTGGACTTTTGAGTTCCAACACGGGATGCTAATTCCTCCTGTGAGATGTTTTGGCTTTTTCGTGTCTCAATGATCTGGGAGACAATTTCATAACGAGGCCGCAACTTCTCATATTCAGCCTTAAAATCCGGATCCTTCATCAATAGTTCCTTAACTTCGGTAAACTTAACGCCAACTTTACTCATGATTACACCTTCTTTCGTAATCGACTTTATAATTTAAGGCCCGCTCAAGATCATTCACAGAAATATGATCGCTCTTTTTGGTATAGCCATGCAATAAAATAAATGCATTTTTGTTATATGTGAAATAAAAAATTCGGCTAATGTTTGATGAGAATTTTACTCTTAATTCAAAAAGCCCCTTATACTTTTTTCCTTGGATCGGTTTGACATAAGGCTCACGCAGATCGGCTCCGTGTTTTTCAAGTAATTCTATCTCACTAAATGCCTTAGCGCGCATTTTCGCATCCAGCGATAATAAAAAGTCGAGTACGGGAATAACACCATACATGTTATCATATACGATAACCATTTTCAAGTTAGTTTTGACTGTCTCAACTGTACTACCTTTTCAAAGGACAGGTTATTCAGCACTTCTATCTGGCAGAAAGGTAAGGTTCTCTATGTCAAGCAGCACGAAATATCATGAGAAGGCAGTCCGCGCAGCATGAAGAAACGCTTCAATAGCTGCGGAAAATCCGATATTGTACGACTATTATTTCAGATGATTTATACGATAGGAGTGCCGTAAAACACGATCAGGTCATATTGAATGGATGGGCGATCTTCTTGATTTCTACAGGATGCAGTGATATGTCCACTTTATCAGCAGATCGATTTCCGCAAATCCCCCAGAATCTGCCGGTCGATGAATTCGGCACGGCGGTCCGGCGACGAATCGTGGACCTCGAAGACCACCAGCTCATTCGAGCCGGCGCGCAGCAACGGCGCCGGCACGTAAAGGGTCTGCTGCGGACCGACCCGCCAGTAGCGGCCGAGGCAGAAGCCGTTCAGCCAGACCGCACCGCGGCACCAACCGGGCATGGTCAGGAAGGTGTCAGCGATATCTTCGGTGTTTAACGAGAAAACGCCGCGGTAGAAGGCCGGCAAATTGGCCGTCTGCGGCAGTAGGGACCACACCGCTTCGCCCAGCCCGGCCGGCAATTCGTTGCCGGTGATCGTGCGGACCTCCCAGCCCAGGATCGTATGCCCGTCGAGCAGCACCCGGTCGGTGATGCCCTTGCGGTCGCCTTGCTGCCAGCCGGCATTGATGCGGCCGCGGTTCTCGACCAGGATGTCCAGCCGGGTGCCAGCCGGTGACGGCGTTACGGTAAGGCCGGACTCGATTTCCCCGTCCCGCTCGACGGCGCCGGCATACCGGCCGTCGACATAGACGGTCGCCCGGTCATGCACCTTCTCCAGGCGCAGGCGCATCGGCCGTTCCGGGCCGGCCACCGTGGTGGAATACAAGATCCAGCCATATCCCTGGCTGATCTGCTCCATTGTCGGCGGATAGGGGAAATGCCCCGCCGGCGCGAAAGTCTTTAAGCTGGCCAGCACCGGCAGAGTCTGGTCGAGAAGAACCGGACCCAAAGCGCGGGGTCGAGGCGGTGAAACCGCGCTGACAGTTGATGCTTCAACAGCCGCTCCCTCGGCTCCATCATCCCGCGGCGGTAGCGGCCGGCCAAGATGCCGATAGATAACGGCTTGTTCGGCATAATACTTGGGCGTCGGCTCGCCATATTCATTCAGGGGCGCATCGACATCGTAGCTCGTGAGCTCGGCGACGTAATTCGGTTCGTAGCGGGCGCCGTTCATCAGGCCGAAGGTGGTGCCGCCGTGGAACATGTAGAAATTGACATGACTGCCGGCAGCCAGGATGGCCTCCAGATTCTCGACCACCGGGCCGATCTCCCGCGGCGCGTAGGGCTGGCCCCACTTGCCGGCGCGGCCGTTCCAGTATTCGCCGACGAAGAGCGGCAGATGCGGCTGGTGCCGGGCCAGCAGAGCCAGGTTCTTGTCCGCTTCCAGCCGGAAATTGACCGACTGCCAGACCCCCGGCAGCGAACCGTGCATCTGCATGAAGTCGCTGGCGCCGTCCGACGTGAAGAAAGGGACGTCGACGCCGCAATCCAGCATCAGGTCTTTCAGGTAGAGCATATAATCCTGGCCGTTGGCGATGGCGCCGTACTCGTTCTCCACCTGCACGGCCAGGATCGGACCGCCGCGGGTTGAGAGATAAGGGACGATTTCTGCACAGACCCGCCGCATATAGCGCGTCGCATGCCGGATATAAGTCTCGTCCATGCAACGGAGGCGGATATTGGGATAACGCAGCAGCCACCAGGGCAAGCCGCCGTTGTCCCATTCCGAGCAGATAAACGGGCCGGGCCGCAGGAGAACATGGAGGCCGGCCGCCTGTGCCAGCTCGAGATAGCGCCGCAAGTCCAGCATTCCGGTGAAATCGTACTCGCCTTCCTGTTTTTCGTGCAGGTTCCAGATGCAGTAGGTTTCGACGCAGTTGCAACCGAATTCCTTCAGCTTGCGCAGGCGATCCGCCCAATATTCCGGCTGGATCCGGAAATAATGCATCGAGCCGGAGATGATCCGGAAAGGCTGACCGGCGAGCGTAACGCCGGTCGAACTGATTTCGAGACGATTTTCCATGTTGACCTCCTGTGTAACCGAGGCGGGCTGGTTGCCAGCCGGTTATTTCATCCGCCGGCGTTCCCAGCCGGCTTCGAAAAGCCGCAGGCAATTCTGCGGATCATAGGGATATCGGGCCGCCGCCGCTTCATCCAACTCGACGCCGATGCCCGGTGCTTCCAAGGGCTCGATGAATCCGCCGCTGACCCGCGGGTAACCCTGCAGGATCTGGTTGGCCCATTCGACATGATAGTCGTCGAAACATTCCTGGATCAGGTAATTGGACACCGCAATGCCGACATGGGTGTTGACCGCTGTGGTGAACGGGCTCTGGGCATTGTGCGGCGCGACCTGGGCGGCGAACCCGCGGGCGATGGCGCAGGCGGCCAGGATGCCGCTGACGCCGCCGATCCGCAAGGTGTCCGGCTGGACGATGCCGACATTCCTGGCCTGGAGCAGCTCGGTCAGCTGGCGCAGGGTGATGAACCGCTCGCCGGAGGCTACCGGAACCGGAACCGCCCGCGCCACCTCGATCGTGGCTGGGATGTCATAGGACAGCACCGGCGT
>JAEXPB010000166.1 GCA_023438965.1 Bacillota bacterium
GAACAACGGGAAGCCAATTCCGTAAGTAAAGCCTTTGAATATGATGCCGGTGTAGTAATTCAGGCTTTGCAGCATCCCCAGATCAATCGAGACATAGGGCAAATAGCCGTAGTCGTCCAAAATGGCCAGCACTTCGCGCAAGTTGGCCAAGGCGGCACAGGCAACCGGATGGCTGACCAAGGCAGCCATTTCGTCAATCAGGTCATATGTGCCGTAACTGGCCGCCATTTTCAGCAGGACAGATCGCGCTTTGGCCGGCAGGCGCAGGCGATCGGCCAACTCTTCGAGGGCGACCATTTCCTTGCCATCGATCAAATGCGGCAGCATGGCGGCCTCTTCGCCATCGATACCCCATTCGGCAAGAAAGCCCCGGAAAAAATCCACCTGCCCCAGTGACACCTGCAAGTCCTGGATATCGCAGGCCAGGGCGGCAGCGATCGCCGTGGCGATCACCTCGGCATCGGCGCAAGGGCTCTGACTGCCCAGCAATTCGACACCGGCCTGGCAAAATTCGCGCTGGCGGCCGCCGCCATACTCATTATAGCGGTACATGCTGCCGATGTAGGAATAGCGCAGCGGCGGCTCGGCATCCCGGCCGACAGTCGCCGCCAGGCGGGCAACCGGCACAGTGCCGTCGTAACGCAGGCAGAGGATGCGGCCCTGCTGGTCGAAAAACTTGAAAAGCCCCTCCTGGGCGGCAAATCCGGAGCCGGCGGCATAAACATCGTAGAACTCGATACCGGGTGTTTCCACTTCGTTATAGCCTCGCTGATCGAAAAGCTGGCGCAGGCGGTTTTCCAGGCGCCGTTTCGCCTGGCAGTCGTCCGGCAGCAGATCAGCGACGCCATCCGGTGTATGAAATTGCCATTTACCCATATGATGCCTCCCGGTGCTCCCTGGTGGTCTGGTTGGTCATTTGACTTTATCTTGCTAAAGTGATAAAGCACTAAAGCATCTCCATTATAATGGGTTCGCCAAAGCACTGTCAAGATTATAAAAGCCAAAAAGCTGCCGGTTTTCACCAGCAGCCGGATATATTTCCTGTGCAAGATGCCTAAATGTCAAACAACCCGGCCATTGGCCTGGCCAGGGGCGAAATCAGCCAGGCGGGCTTGTTCGAGCGCCTGATTGACGATCATCTCTTTGACCTTCATCAGGCGGGTCAGGTTGCCGCGTTCATTTTCATCCATTTTCATGGTTATGGACCGGATTGTTTCCTGCAGCTCCGGAATCAAGACGTATTCCAGGGAATTGACCCGCCGGCGGGTCTTCTCGATCTCATCAGCCAGCAGTTGGGCCGTCTTTTCCACTTCCGCCAGCTGCAGCATGACCGGCAGGGCTTTCAGCAGAGCGGTCACCGCCTGGTCCAATTCGCCGGACACCGCGGCCAGGCCATAAGGCAGGTTCTCCGCCAGGCCGGCCAATTCGAACGGCGAGGTGAAAACCGGCACATTGACGCTCATGATATTCCGGGTGTCGACTGACAGCGAAAGTGATTCCCGGCCGGCCAGCAAGGCGGTCTCCAGGACTTCCGGCGGCATGACCGCGCGCGCCAGGACCATTTCGCGATTGGCTTCACCGAGCAGCTTCTCCACTTGCTGCCGTAAATCGCTGTTCCGGCGAATGATGATCAGGAATTGCCGCATCAACTCGTCGCGTTTGTCCTTGAGCAGCCGGTGTCCCCGACGGGCAGTCAAGAGCTGCTTCTTCAGGCGAAGCAGCTCCATGCGGTTGGGGTTGATCTGACGCCTGGCCATCTGGATCAGTCCTTCCCGTAATATTGGTCGATGAAACCTTCGCGAATACGCTTTAACTCATTGCGCGGCAACATGGACAGCAGCTTCCAGCCAATGCGCAGCGTTTCCAGGACCGGCCGGTCGGCGGCAAAACCTTGCGAGACATACTCGCGTTCAAAAGCATCGGCGAAGCGGGCATAAATCCGGTCCACTTCCGACAGGGCGTCCTCGCCGAGAATTACCTGCAGCTCTTTGGCGTCCTTGCCGCGCGAATAGGCCGCAAATAATTGATTCATGGTGTTGGCGTGGTCGGCGCGGGTTTTTCCGTCGCCGATGCCCTTGTCTTTTAACCGCGACAGGGATGGCAGGACGTCAATCGGCGGCCGGATGCCCTTCTTGTAAAGCTCGCGGCTGAGAATGATCTGGCCTTCGGTGATGTAACCGGTCAAGTCCGGAATCGGATGCGTTTTGTCGTCGTCCGGCATGGTCAGGATCGGCACCAGCGTGATCGAGCCGGGCTTGCCCTTCTGGCGGCCGGCGCGTTCATAAATGGTTGCCAGGTCCGTATACAGGTAACCGGGATAGCCGCGGCGGCCGGGCACTTCCTTGCGGGCGGCGGATACTTCGCGCAGGGCTTCGGCATAATAGGTGATGTCGGTCATGATGACCAGGACATGCATGTTGAGGTTGAAAGCCAGATACTCGGCGGCTGTCAAGGCCATGCGCGGTGTGGATATCCGCTCGATCGCCGGGTCGCTGGCCAGGTTCATGAACAGGACGGCCCGGTCAATGGCGCCGGTCCGGCGGAAATCGCTGATGAAATAATCAGCTTCTTCGAAGGTGATGCCCATGGCGGCGAAAACGACGGCGAAATTGCCCGATGTGTCGCGAACTTTAGCCTGACGGGCAATCTGCGCCGCCAGCTGGGCATGCGGCAAACCGGATGCTGAGAAAATCGGCAATTTCTGGCCGCGGACCAGCGTATTCAAGCCATCGATGGCCGAGATGCCGGTTTGGATGAACTCATTCGGGTAGTCGCGGGCAGCCGGGTTCATCGGCTGGCCGTTGATGTCCAGCATTTTTTCCGGGATTATTTCCGGTCCGTCATCAGCCGGATGCCCCATGCCGTCAAAGACGCGGCCGAGGATATCCGGCGACACAGCCAGTTCGAGACCTTTGCCCAGGAAGCGGACCTTGCTTTCCTGAACATTAATGCCCAGCGAACTTTCAAAAAGCTGGACCAGGGCATTGGTTCCGTTAATCTCCAGGACTTTGCAGCGGCGAATGTCACCGTTGGGCAGCACAATCTCGCCCAGTTCGTCATACTTGACATCCGCAACCTGCTGGACCAGCATCAGCGGGCCGGCGACCTCATTGATGGTTCGGTATTCCCTGGGCATGTCACATTACCCCCTGTGGTTTGATTGAATTGACCTGATCGGTCAGTTCCTTTTCCAGCTGTTCGGCGAAACCGATGAATTCAGCTTCCGGAATGATCTTCATCCGGCTGATGCCGTCACGAGCCGGCAAATTGACCAGTTCACGGTATGGAGCGCTGGCATTGAGGGCTTGCACACCTTCATAGTAGAACAGCATGATCAAGGCGAGCATGCGATATTGCTTGCCCAGTGATGTGTAGGTATCTATCTCATCAAAGGAGTTCTGATGCAGGAAATCTTCCCGCAGCGAACGCGCGGCCTCCAATTTCAGGCGATCTACCGCCGATAGGGAATCCTGGCCGACCAGGCGGACAATCTCCTCCAGTTCAGCTTCCTCCTGCAGCAAGCGGATGGCGTCGGCATGCAGGCGGCTCCATTCGGGTGTCACCTGCCGGTCCATCCAGTCGTCGATTTTGTCGGCATACAGCGAATAGCTGTTCAGCCAGTTGATGGCCGGGAAATGGCGCTTGTAGGCGAGGGCTGAATCCAGGCCCCAAAAAACCTTGACGATGCGCAGCGTGGACTGGACAACCGGATCGGAAAGGTCGCCGCCGGGAGGCGATACGGCGCCAATTGTCGTCAGGATGCCGATCCGGCCTTCCCGGCCCAGGCAACGGACCGAGCCGGCCCGCTCATAGAAGCTGGCCAGCCGCGAACCGAGATAGGCCGGATAACCTTCTTCACCAGGCATTTCCTCCAGCCGGCCGGACATCTCACGCAGCGCTTCTGCCCAACGGGATGTCGAATCCGCCATCAGCGACACCGAATAGCCCATATCACGGAAATATTCCGCGATCGTGATGCCGGTATAAATGGAAGCCTCGCGGGCAGCAACCGGCATGTCGGAGGTGTTGGCTATCAGGATGGTTCGTTTCATCAGCGGTTCACCGCTCTTGGGATCGACCAGCTCCGGGAATTCCAGCAAAACATCGGTCATTTCATTGCCGCGTTCACCGCAGCCGATATAGACAACGATATCTGCTTCCGCCCATTTCGCCAACTGGTGCTGGATGACGGTCTTGCCGCTGCCGAAGGGACCCGGCACAGTCGCTGTGCCGCCCTTGGCGACCGGGAAGAAGGTGTCAATCACGCGCTGGCCGGTGACCAATGGGGCATCCGGTGCGATTTTCTCCCGATAGGGGCGTCCGCGGCGAACCGGCCATTTCTGCAGCATGGTAATTTCGCGGATCTGTCCGGCGGACTGCTGGACGCGACAGATCACGTCCGTCACCTTAAAGGAACCGGATTCGATGGCCGTAACCTGGCCGGACAAGCCTGGCGGTAACATGATCTTATGCAGAACCAGCGAGGTTTCCCGCACCGTACCGAGTACATCGCCGGCTGTCACGGTGTCACCCGGCCGGACCAACGGATCAAAAGACCAGGATCGTTCCCGGTCGACAGCTGCGATCGATGCGCCGCGGGCAATGTTATTGCCGGCAAGGCTCACCAATCGGTCCAGCGGGCGCTGGATGCCATCGAAAATGCCGCCAATCAGTCCGGGAGCCAATTCGACCGAAAGCGGCGCGCCTTCAGACTCGACTGTCTCGCCGGGCCCAAGGCCGGCGGTCTCCTCGTAGACCTGGATTGAAGCCCGGTCGCCGTGCATTTCGATAATTTCGCCGATCAAGCGGTGTTCGGACACCCGGACCACATCGAACATCTCGGCATTGCGCATGCCCGCGGCGACAACCAGGGGACCGGATACCTTGACGATTTTCCCTTGAACTCTCTTATCCATTTTATCTCTCCTCTACGAGGCTATTCATCTTGATTGAGCAGGTCCATGCCGACTGCACGGCAGTCGTTCCGCCCAAACCCCTATTCATCTTGGTTAAGCAGGTCCATGCCGACTGCCCGACGGACAGATTCGCGGACCTGCCGCATCCCCAGCCCGGTTGTCCCGGTCAGCGAGGGGATCGGAATGACCGCCGGCAATTTCCGTTCCTGCAAAGTGCGGATGTATTCCTGATTGGCTTCCGCCAGATTTTCGGTTATGAAAACCACCGCATAGTTCTCCTGCACCAGGCTGCGCAGTTGGCGTTCCGCCTCGGGGGCGTCCGCCGCCTCCAGGACGGTCATGCTGAGGGCCCGGAAACCGATCACGCTGTCCCGGTCGCCGATGACGCCTATTTTATTCATATCGGCTTACCTCCATGTCAAATAACTGTCCCGGCTCATCTCCCGCGCTTGATCGGACGGCAGGCCGTTCCGCAAACAGGTCAGGGCGATCCGGATATTCTTGATCTCCATCTCGCGACCGATCAGATAGGCCAGCAGGATCTCCGGACCGCGCCAAAGGCCGCGCGCCTGCCGGATATGTCCAATGACCAGATTGTCCGCCAGGCGGCTGAATCGTCCGGCTGAGCCAGGCTGGCCGTATTCATCAGCCAGGGCGGCCAGGGCGGCAACCGGCGTCGATGCATAAGCGGCTTTGATCTGCTCGGTACTGGCCCCGTACAAGTCCAGCATACGGTTGACCGGCAAGCTGCCGCCGGGCAGCAGGACATGCTCCAGGTCGGCTGTTCCGCTGCGCAGCAAGCGGGTACGCAACAATAAGCCAAGATTGGTCAGATCGGACTGCAGGCGCAGATATTGGCTAAAGAACAGATTGCCGATCTGGTCGGCTTTGGCCAGGGCCAGGCCGGATGCTGTCCGGTCAAGGTACTGGTCGATGTCGCTGACATCATAGGATTGCTGGTAGCGCCGGACAGCCTGGACGGCAGCGCCATACAGCCAGGCGGGAACCGCCGCGGCCTGGCGGTCGCGCACGGCGGAAAAAAGAATGTGCGGATCGACCAGAGACGGATGCCGGAAAAGGGGATCCAGGGCCGACGGACCTAGCAGGCTGTATGGGCCGCTGGCTTCCGGCAGGTCGTCTGCCACCGCATGATCGGCGTTCGGTCGATGCGGCCAGGCTGGGGTCAGGGTCTTGAGAATCACCTTCAGGTTATGAAAATCATGGAAAAGAAGCAGGATCTCCATATACGCCGGTTCGACAAATAGAGTTTGCATCAGTTGATACGCAGCAACAATTTCCCGGGATAAGCGGGTTTCGGGATCGCTGGCTGCCGGATAACCGCTTTCGGTCAGGATCCGGTTGATTTCGTCAATTGTCCGGGCCTCATGCAGACGATTGAGCCGGCCCGAGTCCAGCAACTGGATTTCCAGCGCCCGGATCCGTCCGGAGGCATACAGATATCGATTGGCCGATACAGGTTTCGTGCTGCGCATTTCCATTACTCCATAGTCCGGTGCCTGACGGATGTCAAAGCGCCTGCGGCGTCTGTTCCGGCGGCACTTGTTCTGACGGCGTGTCCGCCAGCGCAGCGGCCGCCAGCTGGACCAGATCCGGCCGCTTGATGGCAGCCAGCCGTTCGAAGGTCAGGTTGTCCTCAATCAGGCCGCGGCGAAGGATCAAGCCGCCAGTGAATGACCCGGCCGTCCCGGCTATTGTCAATGATCCGCCCAATCCCTCCAGCAGACGGCCAGCCAACGGCAGGTCGGCCGCAGCCAGTTCAATTTCGCCGGCTTCGGCTTGGGTTTGGCGCAATAGCTGCCGGTATAGATCGATTTTCCGCTCCGGAGGCAGCTGGCCAAGGCGTTCGATTGCCCGGGCCAATACCTGATCAATCAATTCCTGCCTGGATTGCAGATCCGCCTTTCGCTGCTGCATGGCCGCGGCGCTGCGCGCACGGGTCAGCGTTTCGCCGGCTTGATTGGCGGCCGACTGCCTGGCCTGGGCCAGCAGCTGTTCCGCTTCCGTCCGGGCGGCCGCAAGAATAACCGCACAGCTGGCTTGAGCCTGACCGGTGATCTGGTCGGCTCGCTCACGTGCTTCGGTCAGGATTCGGTCCTGGATCGCCTGAAGTCCGTTCAAGGTCAATGCTCCTTTCGAATCAAAAGCAGCAGATCCGGGTTATCAGATCTGCATGATGGTCATGACCGAGGTCAGCAGAGCCAGAATGGCGTAGGTCTCGACCATGGCCGCCAGGACGATGGCCTTGGACTGTTCTTCAGGCCGCTTAGCCACCAGGCCAATGCCGGCCGCCGCCACCTGGCCTTGATAGATCGCCGAGAAATAGCCGACGATGCCGATTGGCAAAGACGCAAACAAGAAAGCCAGGCCACGCTGCCAGGTGACTTCACCGCCGGACATCATGCCGGAACGCAGCAGGATCATGAACCAGGTCAACAGGCCATAAATGCCCTGCGTGCCAGGCAGAGCCTGCAGGATCAGCATTTTGCTGAAACGGGACGGTTCTTCGGTCAGGACGCCGGCCGCAGCTTCGCCGACCAGTCCGACGCCTTTGGCTGAGCCGATGCCCGCCAGTCCGGACGCCAGCACACCGGCCAGAACCGTTAGAATGATACCAAGATTTTCCAGAAATGCCATACTGTTGACCTCCTCAGATCGGTTGTCTCTTGTTCTGCTATTTCAAGCCATACCTGACAGGATCAGGTATCATGCCCGATTTCAACATATTTGGTTCTCTGACGCAGGGGCTGCCACATCCGGCCGCCGCCGTCATAGAACTTGCCGAAAAATTCGACATAATGCAGACGGCTGGTATGGACGTAGGCTGAGAGGGTGGAGAGCGCCAGGTTCAGGCTATGACCGGCGACAGCCACAATTATGAAGAAGATGTAGCCGGGCAGCGTCGGACCCAGGAAAAAGCCCATCAGGTTGACGACCATGGCAATGACGCTGGTAGCCAGAACCAGGGCCAGGATACGGGTATATGAGAGGATGTCGGAAAAGTAAGCGGAAATGTTGTAAAGAGCACCGATGCCTTTTAAAATCCGTGCGATCGGGTTGCGGGCTTCCCGGCCGCCAAACAGCACGATGACGGCGGCGCCGGCAATCGCCAGATACATGCCGGCCGGTCCGCCGAGACCGCCGATCATCAGACCGAGGCCGACAATGATCAGGTACCAGGGAAAAATGTCCAGAACAGCGTCGAGTCCATGTCCGGTCCGGAACAGCAGCAGGGCTTTGATCCACATGCCGACAAACAGGTGAATGGCGCCGAAGATCATGCTCCAAACCAGCAGCATGGTCGGATTTTCAATCGGATTAAACCAGATTACCGGCCAGTTGACCTGCTTGTTCGTCAGTACTGAGAGGATGTCGCCAAAGAAGCCGCCAAACAGGAAACCCCAGATAGTCGATGAAATGCCGCAGGGCAGGAGCAAACGGCAGATCCGGCGCATTTCGCCTTCCACTTTGACTTTGTAGATCAACCAGGCGCATATGCCGGTGAGAATCAAGCCATAAGCCACATCGCTCAGCATGATGCCGAAGAAAAAGAAATAAAAAGGCGCGATCCAGGGCGTCGGATCATTCTCCTGGCTGGACGGCGGGCTGAACATTTCCGCAACAACCTCATACGGTTTAACCAGCGGATTATTCTTGAACAGAATCGGAAAAGCCTCGTCTTTTTCGGCCGGCCGGCTTTCCACAGCAATCAGGAAGCGGCTGCCCAAGCCTTCGGCTACAGCTTTGGATAGATGCGACGGCACCCAGCCCTGCAGCCAGAACGTGCGGCGGGTGCCCGCCAGACGGCCCACTTCCTGCAGGCGGTCGCGCCGGATGGCCAGCCAGTCGTGCAGGCTTTCATAATCGGCCACCGGTACGGACAATTCGATGTTCTCGGCGGCAAGCCGTTGCAAGTCAGCATCGATGGCCGTCAACCGGGCGGTATTGCTATCCAGCAATTGGCGTGGCGTGCCCGGCTCCCCCTGCAGCGGCAGCGGGTTGAACCCAATCTGGCGCAAATGGCTTTGGACCAGGCCGCTGCGCGGTTTCCAGGTTGCGATGATGCAGCGCTGGCCGGCGTTGGCGTCTGAGAGGGTATGAACCACAGTTTCCGGCGCATCATCCTGCAGTAAAACTTCCAGTTGCCGCAGTTGATCGACGGTGTCCAGGCTGCCCAGAAACAGACGGACATGGTCCGTTCCCTGGTCGGCGAGGTCAATCGCCAGATCCTGCCAGGGTTCCAGCAGCAGGTTGATCGACCGGATGCGGTGCAGTTGGCCCAGCAGCTCTTCCTGGTGAATCAGGTTATGCTCCAGGCGGCTGACCTGATCCAGGAGTTCCGTTTCGCGCGCGGCGATTTCGGCCAGCGTGTCTGCCGAAATATGCCGGCGGACGGTAAACATCGGCTTGGGGGCTGGATTCAGCTTTTTCGCCAAACTAATGGCTTTTTCCAGTCGGCTAAGGGATGATTGGGTCTGGGCGATTTGCTCATCGACAGTGCGCAGCGAATCAGGCAGTCCATCCGGCCGGTTTTCGCCATCGGGACGGATGATTTCCACCGCACCCAGACGCATTAGGGCCGCAATGACCGACTCCCGTTCTTCCGCCAGGCCAACCAGGGTCATCAAGTCCATCTTAACGATGGGCATTATCGTTCACAATCCTTTCGGCAACCATTTGAGCCGCCGCTTCCAGCCGGCCGGTCAGCGCGGCTGTTTGTTGAGCAGTCGCGACTGCGGCCGCCGCCGCGGCTTCCCCGGCGATCTGCCGGCTTTGCGCATCGGCTTCCTCCAGCGTTTGCCGCTGCAGCAAAGCGGCTGCTTCCCGCGCCCGGCTGATTATTCCGGTAGCCGTTTGGCGGGCTTCCTCCTGAAGTATCTTGGCTTCGTCTGCCGCGCGATCGATGATGTCAGCAGCCTGCTGCTCCGTCGCGCGAATAATATCGAGAAAGTTCGGTTCGGTCATTCGGGTTCTCCATTCCTGGTCTGCGCTCGTTGACCTGTCATCCTGTCTGCTTTTCCCAAAGGCAGACAAGGGATCAGCCGACGGCCAAGGCCATCACTTCCGTACGGCCGGGCGTCCATCTATCTATTATAGGAGACAATCATTCACTGCGTCAACCAAGTCCCGGCGCCATCCTGTTCCAGCGTTCGGGAAACGGAATCCCTGCCGTTAAATCGCGTTCAGCCGGTTACACGTCCATCGAACGGATTTGACGGGGACCGATCCGTCGCAGCAGAACAGCCAGGGCAAAAGTCAGCAGCAGAGGCACAAAGATGATCAGGCCTGCAGCCGGAACGATGCCCAGATGCAGGGCGGCAATCGGGGCGATGACCACGGCGGCCAGCAGCATGGCGAGCAGGATGCCGTACAGGACATTTAGATTCTGTTTGACCGCTTTCTGCTCATTGTCCCAGTTCAGCTTGGGCCAGAAGAGCTCGAAGATGATGCCGGCCACATTCGGCAGCAGGATCGCTCCGGGCAGGACAGCCAGCAAAAGCAGGGCGAACCAGAGCGGCGGCTGGAGGAAAGCGATGAACAGGACCGCCATGATCAGCGTGCCGCACAGGCTCATCAGGACACCCACCGTGAGCTTGGCCCACAGTTGCCGGGTATAGGACATCGGCAGGATTTTCATGATGTACATCAGCTTGCCTTCACGGGACAGCGCACTTTCGGCTATTCCATTGGTGCCGGAAATGAAGCAGCCGACGCCGAAAGTGATCGCCAAGGCCAGGGCTGCTGAAGAACCATCGGTGAAAACCGTTTGGCGCAGCATCTGGAAGACCTGGCCCAAGCTGTCGTTTTCCTGGTTGGTCAGCAGGGGGATCAGGATGAAAACCGGCCAGAGGAAATTCATCAGGACATTATTCATGAAGAAAATCGGCGTGCGGAGCAGGACGCGGACATCCTTCAGAACATAAGTCCAGAAAGCCGATCCACTGGTGCCGGCATCGGCCATTTCTTTCGCGGTCAGGCGGCGTCGGCTGCTGGATGAGGCGCCCAGACCGATCACGCCCTTGAAATAAAGGATACGGCTCAGCTGCATGGTCACGGCCAACGCCGCCAGGGCGATGACGATCACCAGGCCGATCTGGCCGGCCGCCAGCCAGCCGGCCGGCTCCGCCAGGGCTGACGCGGCAAAGGAGGTGCCCGGGAAAACGCTGGCGGTTATGCCGGCGATCTGGCCGGCGCTGTTGCCCAGCAAACTGGCCAGATCCTGCTCGGAAAAGGTCGCCAGCGACTGGATGCCAAAGACAAATCCGAGTGCGACAACCATAACGAGCAAGCCGGACACCATATTGAAGCGGTCCTTGTTGCGGGCCAGCGGTGTGAACCGCATGACCAGCATGACGAGAATTGACGACAGGCATAGCGGGATGATCGGCAGGAAAACCAGACTCAGGACAGCATAGACATAATAGAGGGCGCCGGCGCCGCTCCGAATGCCATAAACCGCCAGGGGCGGCACAACCAGCACGGCCAGATAAAGATATTCGTAGGCAGCCGTGACCAGCAACTTGGCGCCGATGATGTCGTCGGCGCGCAGTGGCAGCGGGAGCAGCTTCTCGACATCGCTGGCGTAATAGAAGATACTGATCACATAGAGGATGCCAAACAAGAATACCAGCAGGACGCCGGCGCTCAGGCACAGGCTGACCAGCAGTCCGGCCAGGCCAACCGGCGCCAGCAGGTCATACAAGCCGAGGGCCGAGATGGTCATCAGCCCGCCCATATAGACGATCAGGACACCGAACAGGATCAGGCTGCCGGCTTTGTTCAGCTTGTTCCGGCGGCGGCCGACATCGCTGGCGAAATTGGCAAATCCGTTACCTTTATTGATGACGTAGGCCAGATGCAGGAGGTTGCTCATGCCTGCGCCCCCTCCCCTTCGGCTTCGCCGACCAGTTCGAGGAACATCGACTCCAGTGAGGAATCAGAACGGAAATGCTCGCGCATGCCTTCAATCGTGCCGCAGTAGAGGATTCGGCCCCGGTCGATGATCGCAACCCGGTCGCAGATCCGTTCGGCAACATCCAGGACATGGGTGGAGAAGAATACTGTCTTGCCGGCATCGGCATGCTCACGCATCATTTCCTTCAGCACAAACGCGGAGCGGGGATCCAGGCCGGTCATTGGCTCGTCCAGGATCCAAACATCCGGGTTGTGCAGCAGCGCACCGATGATCATCAGCTTCTGGCGCATGCCATGCGAGTAGCTCTGGATCCGGTCGGCCAGGGCATCGGCCAGTCCAAAGCGGGCAGCCAGGCTGGTGATGCGGCTGGTCCGCTCTGCGGAGGGGACCTGGTAGATGTCGCCGACAAAGCGCAGATACTCGATAGCCTTCAGCCGCGGAAAAATATTGGGATCATCCGGTACAAAACCAAAGGAACGTTTGGCAGCCAGCGGCTCTGTGACGATATTGTGGCTGTTGACCAGGATCTCGCCCTCATCCGGGGTCAGGATGCCGGTGATCATTTTGATCGTTGTGGTCTTGCCGGCGCCATTCGGCCCCAGAAAGCCGAAAATCTCGCCATTCTGCACCGTCAGATCGATTTTGTCGACGGCCTTGATCTTCCCGTTGTAGCTCTTGCTGACTTGATTGAGCGATATCATGGCCTGTCCTCCCAAGTGAACATTCTTAGTCTGGGATCATCATAATTCAGTCCGATGAAAATGTCAAAATCAGCTGATCCACTCCGCGCCGACGTCGAAGCGGTGGTTCTGCCCGTTAACCGACAGGTTGATCCGAACCCGGCCCTTGCGACGGTCGGCACCGACGATCATCCCTTCACAGCCCAGCAGGGGTCCGCTGCAGACCACAACTTTCCCCTCCTGCTGGCTAACCCGCGAGAAGCCGATCAGGCCCTGACGATCGGTCAGGCGCAGGATCAGACTGATCTCCGCGGGACTGACCGGCTGGGGCTGGCGATTCTGTTCCAGAATGCGGATCACGCCGCCAAGCCGGCTGATGTTGAAATGCTGTTCGTTGGTCAGCGCGGTCTGAAAAAAGACATAGCCGGGAAAGACAATCCGTTCGACATCATGCCAGTGCCCCTGGACCTGTTCGCGTAAAGCCCGGCGCGGCACGAGGATCTCCATTCCGGGGACAGTGGACGCCATCCGGCGGCTGACCGCCTCTTCGCTGCCGGTCAGGACAAAGGCCACATACCAGTCTTGGCCCGGCTGGGACTCGGACACAGGTTCAGACTTCATGATACCAGCCCAGAAGGCGCAGCATCGGCATTTCCCGGCAGAGCTGGTAGAGTGTCGCCAGCATGGGCACGATCTGTCGCTCGGTGCTTTCAAAATCCAGGTAGAACAGGTAGGACCAGGGATTGTCCATATCCGGCCGCGACTGGATTTTAATCAGGTTCAGTCCCCGATAGCCAAAAACGGCCAGGGTGGCCGCCAGCGAGCCGCTGCGGTGCGGCAGGCGCAGAACCAGGCTGACCCGGTCGGCATCGGGCGTCACGCGCAGCTCCCGGCCGACGGCGATGAAGCGGGTTTGGTTGACATGCGAATTGCAGATGCTCTCCTGCAGGATCGCCAGACCGCTGGCGGCGGCCGCCGCCTCGGAGGCGATGGCGGCCAGGCCGGGATCACCGCTCCGGGCAACCGTATCCGCAGCGAAGGCCGTATTTAAGGACTCCTGCATCTGCCAGCCCCGGCGGCGGATCAGGTCTGAACATTGAGACAAGGCCTGCGGATGGGATACCACCGTCTTGATTTGTTCGATCGAGCTCCCCGGCAGTCCAAGCAGACGATGCTGGATCGGCAGCGCCAGCGATCGCCAGATAAACAGGTCGTCCTGCTGCAGCAGGTCATACACATCGTCGACGGTGCCGGCGGTGCTGTTTTCCAACGGTAAAACTGCCAGATCGACCAGGCCGTCCTGGACCATTCGGCAGGCATCGGCCCAGGTCTGGGCCGTTTGAGTCGGCACGCCGGGGAAAAGCCGCCGGCAGGCCTGGTCGGCATAAGATCCGGCCGCGCCCTGGTAGACAATCCGGCGCAGATCAGGCAAGCCGCGCGGCGCCGCTGTCACCTGCCGGGACAGCTCAAAGCCGGAATCGGCGTCCAGCAGGCAGTCGTACTGGGTGCCGCGGGACAGCCGCATCAGGCTGCGCAGCAGAATTTCCGCCCGAATGGCATCTTGCGGCGCGGTCAGCGACGTTGCCAGCTTGACGACCTCATCCTCCCGACGCGGATCGAACACCGCGCTGCCGTTGCGGGCCTTATAGGCGGCCACCCGGCGGGCCAGGGCCATCCGGCGGTTGAACAGCGCCATGATTTCCCGATCGACGCATTCGATGTCCTGACGCAGCCCGGTCAGCTCCGCCGGCGGTATCGGAACACCGGATGGCTGGGCAGGCTGCGGCGGCTGGGCGGCCGGCATGGCCGGCCGGTTGCCTGATAATTGCTCACCTTGCTGATTCATGGTTTTTTCCCTTCGATGATCCGGCAGAGCTGCTCGGTGGCCAGGCGATAGC
>JAEXPB010000183.1 GCA_023438965.1 Bacillota bacterium
CCGGCTGTATTATAATGATGTTGCGTCACTGATTATTGAAGCATCAGAAAACGGTTCGATGAGACAAGATGCCGCTTTGATCAGTTTCAGAGCGGCATCTTGTCCTTGCCGGCCAATCGGAACCGAATTGGTCCGGCAGTGGTTGAACAGGGCAGGTGCAGATCATGAGAAGTCAAAATAAGTGGATCTTCTTCATTTCCTCAAGCCTTATCGTTTTACTGTTGATTATTGGCGTTATCCTATTCTATCTTGGATCTGTCCTATTTATTCCGCAGCAGGAAAATACCGATCAACAAGGAAATGCTTTAAAATTGCCTGTCCTGCTGGAAGATTTGAATCCGGATCCCGATGTGTCCGATTTTGTGCTCGATGTTCAAGCTGGCCAAACTAACTTTGGGGATCGTCATCCCACGGCGACCCTGGGCTATAACGGTTCATATCTTGGTCCGGTCATCCAGATCAAAAAAGGCGAACAAGTCAATATTCAAGTTAATAATCACCTGAGCGTGCCAACCACTGTTCATTGGCATGGTTTGGTTGTCGACGGCGAACAAGACGGCGGACCTCATCAAGGCATTCAGCCAGGCGAAAGTTGGAAACCCTCATTCATAGTCGATCAAAGTGCGGCCACACTTTGGTTCCACCCGCATTTAATGGGGGCGACGGCAGATCAGGTCTACTATGGACTCGCCGGTTTGATGTACATCACCGACGATTTTGTCGAGCAATTGAATTTGCCTCGCGAATATGGCGTCAATGACATTCCGCTGATCATCCAGGACCGCAGTTTTAACAATGACGGCAGTTTCAACTATCAAACCAACATGATGGGCGTTATACCTGGAGACACGATCCTGGTAAATGGAACTGTGCATCCTTATCTTGATCTAAAAAAATCTGTGGTCAAATTTCGCCTTCTCAATGCATCCAACGCGCAGAATTTTGAATTCAGCATGAGTGATGGCCATAATTTTCTGCAAATAGCTTCCGACGGCGGTTTACTTGAAAAAACATTGACCCGGCAAACCGTTTTTTTAGCGCCTGGAGAACGGGCGGAAGTCATCCTGGATTTCGGCAAAGTGAAAGGCAGCAAGGTATCGTTGATGGTCAACCAATCACCGGTTCTGGTAATAAATTTGTCCAACCCAACAGATGATCCGGTCACAATATCAAATTCCCTGACAGTTATAAATCCGATCCCGATCGGTAATAATCCAATCAAAAGAGTGTTTGAATTGCAAAGTATGGGAAGCAGCGGTACGATCAACGGTAAATTTTTCGACATGAACCGCATCGATGAAGAAGTCGGCCTCAACGTTACAGAGATCTGGATCATCCGGAACAGGGGCGGCATGATGCAAACTGGCGGGCATCCGTTTCATGTGCACGGCACACAATTCCAGATCATCTCGCGCAATGGCCAGTCGCCGCCACGCGAAGAACAAGGTTATAAGGATACCGTGTATGTGCAAGTGGGGGAGGAAGTTGCGATTCGCGTTCGCTTCACCCATCCGGGAATCTTTATGTACCATTGCCATATCCTTGAGCATGAAGATAATGGCATGATGGGTCAATTCAGAGTCCAATGAACATCCTGTCAACGGGCCGTGCCGTGCCATTTCTCCATACGCACCAGTTAATTGACAGAATACTCAAAGGCTTCTATCGCGGATAGGTAGCCAGGTCTATCGCGGAATAACCCGGATCGCTGCCTCCCCTTCAGCCGGACAATTCCGCTCACAGGTGCCGCAGCCAACACACAGGTCCGGTTTAATGACCGGCTTGTTCGCGCCTTCCAGTTTGATGGCCAAACGCAGGCATTGCTCACCGCAAACGAAGCAATCTTTGCCCTGGCTCCAAGCCAGGCAGCGGGTTTCATCGATGACCGCCGTTCCCATTTTCACCTGCTCAACCGGCAGCCTGGCAATTGCCCCGGTCGGGCAGACTTCCTGACAGGCCAGGCACAAGCAGCAATTGGCCTGGCGCGGCAGCAAATAGGGCGTCGCAAATGTGTCGATGCCCTTGGCCAGCGGCATGGGCAGCAGCGCATTGTTGGGGCACACCTTGATGCACCGGCCGCAGCGATTGCAGACGGAATTGAACGAAGATTCGGGCAGTGCACCGGGTGGGCGCAGGACTTTTGCCGATAAACCGCTGATCTTGTCCCAGGCCGATACCGCCAGCCCGAGGGCAAAGACGCTCGCCATCTTCAGAAATTGCCGGCGGGTCCATTGTCTGCCGCTGTCCTTCTCCTCAATCGCCTGCCGGGTATCGCCCGCTTCCCGTTGCCGAAGCAGGATCCGGAATTCGACCGCCCGCGTTGGACAGACTGCGCTGCAAGCGCCGCAGACCAGACAGCCTTCACTGGCCGTCGCCTGGTCACTGGGTGCTGCGGCAACCGGACATTGGGCTGAACATTGATGGCAGTGCACACAGCGTTCGTTCGTCCGGATCCGGAACAGCCGGACCCGCGAGATCAGGGACAGCAGCATGCCGGTGGGACAGAATACCGCACACCATAGCCGGCCCAAAACAGTCGTGCCAACGAAAAAAGCGATCAGCAGCCAGGGTACAGTCCCGATGATCAGGCGTACGATCGCCTGGCTGAAAAGTGCATAGGGGGTCAGCGCAGACGCCCAGTTTAAGCCGAACACAAACAAAATCGCTAGAAGTAGCAGCCAGAGATCGCGCAGCGGCAATAGCCGCTTCAGCAATTGCTGCCAGAGTTGCAGCCACCGGCGAACCCGTTTGGATTGTCGAAAAAGCCTGGATTTGCCGAGCCATCGGCCGCACCGGTCGGCGATGGTCATGAAAGCGCCAAACGGGCAAAGCCAGCCGCAAAACGCCCGGCCCAGCATCAGGGTGACCATGATGGTCAGAATTGGAATCCAAGCCCAGCCCGGGACCGTCTGGATGAAGCGCAGCTGACTGAACAAAGTCCAGGGATCTAGGCGGGAAAACGTTTCGAGCAGCGCGCTTGGCCAGGCCAGCGGATAAACCAGGAAACCAAAGAGAAAAATAAACGTCGCCAGCGATAAAATCTGCAGGGTGTATCTCGTCCAGCGCAGCAGCCGATTCATACTCTTCATCACTTATTCCAGCGGGTAAATCCGCTTGGCCAGTTCGTATTCTGCTTGCTGCCTGATTCTTTTCCGCCGCATGACCGCCATGGAGAACCAGATGCTGATTTCGTACAGGACAAGCAGCGGGCCGGAGAGCAGGATTTGCGACAGAATATCCGGCGGTGTCAGAAGCATCGCAATGACCAGAATGACCAGAATGGCGTACTTTCTTTTCTTCTTTAACCACTGCGGCGTCAGGATGCCCAGCCGGGTCAGCAGGCAAACCGCCAGCGGCAGCTGGAAAGCCAGACCGAATGGCAGCAAAAAGCCCTGCAGAAACGACAGATACCGGCTGGCCGATATCATGATCGTCAGGCCTTCGGAATAGCCGACCAGAAAGGTGCTCAGGCAGATTTGCAGAACATAGACATAAGCGAAAACAATGCCAGCGGCAAAAAGAAAGAAGGCGAGAAAGAAGCTGACGAAAAATATTCTTTTCTCATGTTTGTATAATGCCGGCAGGATAAACGAGATGATCTGCCATAAGACGATCGGGCTGGCCAGGACAATGCCCGCCACCAGCGTCAGCTGCAGCTGGACCATGAACCCTTCCCCCACGCCGAGAATCGCCGGATCTTTCCCCAGCCGGCGGATCGGGTCAAAAGCGAGGCTCATCAGCGGTTCGCGCAGGAAAAAGTAACAAATCAGCGCACCGCCGCTGATTGCCGCGATGGACACCATAAGAACGCGGCGCAAGTCAGCCAGATGGCCAAGTATGGTTGTCCGTTCAGCCTTGTCCTTCATAGCCGCCAACCACCTAAGGCTTAACCTCGTCATTCTTATCCTGGGTCTCTTTTTTGATCGTGTCCTCCGTCTTTTTTAAGGCTTCCTTGAATTCGCCGATGCTCTTGCCGAGTGATTTTCCGATTTCCGGCAGCTTGCCCGGCCCAAAAATGACTAACGCCACAACTAAAATCAGAATGAGTTCCGGAATGCCAATATTGCCCAACATGATCGACAACCTCCCTTATCGCCATATTTTTTCGATCAGATTATGTCTTGATCGTCTGGATCGTGACTTTAGCCAGGTCGATCTCGCCGACACCCAATTGGGCCGCTTTGACGACATGGCTGATTTTACGGACATCAGCGCCGAAAAGGCTGGCGCCGTAAGCATCCACCGCTACAGGGTCGATACCGAAAACCACCTGGTTCCACGTCTTGATCGTGCCGGGTCCGGTCGGGCCGTTATCGGTGATCCCCTTGATCGCGTCCATGATGATGAGATCAGCCTTGCGGTAATGCGAAAGTTCGGCGATGCACGCCGCCAGGTCAGTCCGATGGAACAGCCCGCGATCCCAGACCAGGCCCATCATGTTTTTCAGGCTCATTGTCAGCGTGGTCATCGTATGGTTTTTGAGGATCGGCATATTGATGAAAACCTGGGCGTTCAGAACATCCTTGGCATATAAGACCGACTTCAGGTTTTCGCCGCCCATCTCCACTGTCTGGAAGTTATTCTGCGTATTGATGTTGTAAGCTTTACCGCCAGCTTTTTCAACCGCGTCCTTGATGCCGCTGATATTCAGGCAGGTTGGTCCGGAAAAGGGGAAATCGACGACATTGACCGCTTTCGCGCCAGCCGACAGGCATTGCCTGACCACAGCCGCGACCAGATCCGGATTGGTGGTGGCCGCTTCATCCGGTTTGCGCGGCACGCTGAAATTGGCCTTGATAACGACAATATCCCCCTTCTTCACATATAACCCGATGCCGCCGATCGCTGCGAAACCTTTCTCGATCATGGTCGCCGGAT
>JAEXPB010000196.1 GCA_023438965.1 Bacillota bacterium
GAGAATCTGGGTTATTTATTCGGCCTGGATGATGACGCCAAACATCAACTCGGTCAACTCGGGTGGACCGAGGCCGCCCTTTGCCCGGCTTTCGCGGTCCAGGTCCTGGCGGATCAGGGTGACCATGAGCTGATCCAGGATGAAGCCGGGCGCCAGGTTTTAGTCTTCAAGGGGCGACGCTCGGGATTCATGCCCGAATATGTCCAGCATCCGGTCCAGGATTTCCGGTCTTGGACCGAGCAAATCAAGTGGCGGCTCGATCCGGCGACTTCCCAGCGATATGCGACCTTGCCCGAGCGGATGGCCCGGGCGCGTACTGCCGCCGACCGGGGCGAGTTCATCAGCCAGAATCTGGCCGGCGGCTGCATGTTCCTGCGCTCGATGATGGGTCCTCTGGGTTGGCTTTATCTGATTGTCGATGAACCGGAACTGATCCATGACTGCATGCGCACCTGGTTGGCTCTGGCAGACCGGATTTGTGCCGTCCACCAGCAATATGTCACCTTCGATGAGCTCTTCATAGCGGAAGATCTTTGCTACAAAGCTGGTCCCTTAATTTCACCGGATCTGGTTCGCGAGTTTTTCTTCCCCTATTACCAGCAACTGATCGCAAATGTCCGTTCCCGGCAGCTGGACCAGACGCGCCGGCTCCATATCCAGATCGACACCGATGGCAACGCGCTGCCGGTCATCGATCTTTATCGGGAAATAGGTATGGATTACCTGTCGCCTTTTGAGGTAGCTGCTGGTTGCGATGTGGTGGATGTCCGCAAGAGATATCCCGACCTGCTGATCCGCGGCGGTTTTGACAAGCGGATCCTGGCGGACAGCAAAGCCGCCATCGACCTGGAAATTGCCCGGATCATGCCCTTCATGCAACGGGAAGGCGGCTATATTCCATCCTGTGATCATGGCGTGCCGGAGGAAGTCCCTTTTGCCAATTACTGGCATTTTCGGCAACGAATGCTTGAATTCGGTTGATCGCCCGTGGATCGCCCGATTTATTTGATCTATAATTAATTATATACTGGTAATATATAGGGGGCATTATCCATGTTGGAGCAGCAGAACTTCGACCGAATCCGCAAATACTGGCAAGCTTTCTGGGCCCAGGATCTGATCGACCGGCCGCCGGTCTGTGTGACCGCGCCGAGATCAGGTGTCGAACGGCCGGCGTGCAATCTTACTCCGGCGGCAGCCTATCACGCGTGCCTGAACGCCGACCTGGGTCACCTGCAGGCTTTTGAGCAGCTAATTGCCAGTATTTATTACGGCGGTGAAGCCCTGCCCAAGTATGAGGTGACCGTGGGCCCGGATCTGTATGCTGCCTTTCTGGGTGCGAAAATCGAAGCCGGAGCCGAAACCACCTGGTCGCACCCGATTGTCCGCGACTGGTCTGAATTTGCAGTCCGGATCGATCAATCCCCCGGCAGCTATTTTGATCAAGTTAAAGCGTTCATGACCCGGGCGGCAGCATTTGGCGCCGGGAAATTCCTGGTCAACATGCTGGATCTGCACAGCAACCTGGACGCCCTCAGCGCCTTGCGCGGCCCGCAGGACCTGTGCCTCGACCTGATGGATTGTCCGGAAGAGGTGCACCGGGTTCTGAACGAGGTGCGCCGGACCTACCCGACCATTTTTGAAATGGCCTACCAGGCGGGGGACATGGCCGCCCGCGGTTCGATCGGCTGGGCGCCCACCTACTGCGAAGGCCGGTTCGCCGTCGTGCAATGCGATTTTTCCTGCCTGATCAGCCCGGCGCAAGCCCGTGAATTTGTCATTCCGGCGGTTGCCGAAGAAGCGGCCTATCTGGATCATTGCGTGTATCATTATGACGGTCCGGGGGCGTTGGGCCATCTCGACGATATCCTGGCCATCCCGGACATTGATTGCCTCCAGTGGGTGCCCGGCGACGGGCAGCCACGTTCGCTGGAATGGATGGACCTGCTGCACAAGATCCAGCGGGCAGGTAAAAGCCTCTGGATTTATGACTGGACGATCGATGAAATCAAACAGCATCATCGGGAGCTGGAGCCGAACAAGGTAGCCTATTCCGTTTCGGCAGCTTCAGTCGACGAGGCGGAGGATTTGTTGGATTATCTGGCGAGGAACAGTTGAGTTGTCATCCCTAACGCCCGGTTATAATAAATTGCAATCGCCCGCTTGACGGGATTATTCTAACGGATTAGAATGATATTGTTCTAATCCGTTAGAATTGTCTGAACCGATCGGAGGTGATTGCTGATGACTCAGCCGAATCTGCCCCGTCTGACCGATCGTGAACTGGAAATCATGCAACTGCTCTGGCAGCACGGCCAGCTCAGCGCCAGCGAGATTGCCGCCCATTTTCTGAAGACCCAGCGGCAATTACGCAATACAACGTATACCTTCATAACCAAGTTAATTGATAAAAGAGTCATTCGCCGCACGGATCCGGGATTTATCTGCATCCCGCTTTACGAATGCGACACGCTGCTGCTGCATGAAACGCGTTCCTTTCTGGATAAGGTTTACGACGGCTCGCTGGAACGAATGTTCGCCCAGTTTCTGCGCCAGCAAGCCCTGACCCCACAGGAAATTGCCGGTTTGCAGAAACTGATCGACAAAGCCCGGAAGGAGGGTGACCCGCATGACCCAAACCTGGCTTAGTCTCGTCAGCTTATTCCAGGCTGTTCTGCTCATGAGCTGCAGCGGCGCAATCGTCGGTGGCCTGATCCGTCTGGCGCAGGTGATCGCCGGTCGCCGCATGAGCTCACGCAGCCTGGCGCGGATCTGGCTGCTGCTGCAGATCACCTTGTTGGTCCCTTTTACCCGGCTCAGTCAGTTATTTCCCGGTCTGTCTGCCCTGTCAGCGAAGACCTGGTCACCGGTTTTCCGGTTTACCGGCCAACCAGATTCTGCGGTGATTGTTCATGCCTTCTGGACAGCCAATCCAACTGCACCTTCAGCCGGACTGGTCTCCCCGCTCGCCTTATCATCGAACCAGGTTGCCTGGCTAGTCGCCAGCTTGATCTGGCTGGCGGGACTGCTGGTTCTGGCGTCGATCTGCCTTGGCAGTTATATCCGCATCGAACGGACAATCCGACGCCAGGCGCTGCCTGCTCCCGACGGCTGGCCGCCGCATCTGCGTGATCTGGCGGACCGGGCCGGCTGGCCACATTCGGTACAGCTGATCCTGCTGCCAGATTGCCATAGTCCGTTTTTAATCGGCTTCTTCCGCAGTCGGATTATCTTGCCGGTTGATCTGTTGCAGCAATTTGACCCGGCCGCGTTGGATATCATTCTCACCCATGAATTTGTCCATCTGCGTCATGGCGACCATTGGCTGCAGCAGCTCCAGTGCCTGCTGCTCTGTATCCACTGGTTCAATCCGGCCTGCTGGCTGGCTTTCCGCCGGCAACGGCAAGACAGCGAGTGCTATTGCGATGAGTCAACGATTCGCAACAGTAACGCGGTAAGTCCTGCCGATTATGCGCAGATTCTGGTCAATGCCGCCAACTGCCAGATTACCCGGACAACCAACCAAGGTCGTCTGGTTCGCTCGGGACTGCTGCCCTTGGCATCCTTGGCTGAAATGGATTTAAAAGTCCGGCTCCGGCGGATTTTGCACAGGCGAAGAACCTCCGCCATCATCGCTGGAGCAGCCGCGCTGATTGTGGTCCTGGCAGGCTGCGCCTTGCTGCCGGGTTTGGCCGGAACCGGCCGGCAAGCCGCCGCTGGATCACCGACGCCGGCAATGACCCTGTCGGGTCCCATAACCGGCGAACAGGCCGCAGCGGTTGTCTTGGCCGATGTGCTGCAAAAATACGGCAAAGTCATCGTCGAGAAGGACCTGGCCCAAGTGACCTGGCAAGCGGAGCAAATAACCTTCCAGGGACGCCTGGCCTGGAC
>JAEXPB010000237.1 GCA_023438965.1 Bacillota bacterium
GAGCTATCCGGAGCTATTCCGTTACACCTTCCCGGAAACCATCGGCACGATCCGCAACGGCCGGCCGTATCTCGGCCGCCGCTGCCTGCACTATGCTTTTGTCTTCGGCCTGCGGCCGGAGATGGAGCTGCGCTATCTGGACGACCAGCTGGCGATCCGGGAAGGCCGCCATCTGGCTGAACAAGCCTATGCGGTCCAGATGGCCGAATTCCGTCGCCGTTTGGCTGATTTGCTGCTCCAGGGGACATTCGTCGATGACCAGCCGATCAGCCAGGGCAATCCGGCGATCATCGCCAAAGCCTTCCGCGCCGGCGACCGGCTGGCGGTCGCCCTGTGGAACGATTCGGCGTCCGATCAGCCGCTCGATCTGGCAGTGCCCGGTTATGTTCTGGATCAGGTCGCCCTGATCGACGGCACAAATCTCGCCCGATTACCGAATCTGCTGCAGCCGCAACAAATTGCCTGCGCTGTCTGGACAAAACAAGGAGGAACCCCCCAATGACCAGGTACACCGTCGATGCCGCCCAGATCACCTGCGAATGGCCCCGCGTGGAGCTCTACCAGAACACCACGCTGCGTTATCCGCCCGTGCCGGCCTTTGCCGCCCGCGTAGCCAAGGACTATGGCCGGCCGCGCTTGCTGCGCTGCTGGGTCACTCTGGACGAGGTTTGGGACTACCGGATGGACGAGTATTTTTTCGATTACCAGATCGGCGTCCATCGCTATGACGACGATCCCAACCATGCCGACTACGACTGGAAGTCGACCGTTCCGACCAGCATTCGCATTCAGGAGCACTTGAAATCCTTCAGCGCCAACAGCGACGAGCTGATGCTCAACCTGCGCCGGTACGAGACCGAAACCCTGAAAGGGATCGTCACGCTGGACAAGTATGAGGAAGTCGTGGAAAAGGTGATCGAGTTCTATAAAGAACTCTGCCCGAACATCCGCTATATCGAAGCCCTGAACGAAGTCGACTACAAAAGCTTCGGCGGCATCGGCATGGACCACTACTACAAGCTGTACAAGCGCATCGACAATGCGGTTCGGCGCCTGAACGCCAAGCACCGGTACCCGATGCCGCTCGGTATCGGCGGCACGGCGACCAACGACAACATGGGCCGCCCCCAGATCTGGCGCCAGTTCCTGCAGAACCTGGCCGGTGACCCGGACCGCCGGATTGATTTCTATTCCGTCCATGACTATACCCGCGATCCCAGCCGCCTGAAAGCCTTCTACAACATGCACCAGGCCTGGATCCAGGAGCTGGGTCTGCCGCAGCTGCCGATTTTCGTCGACGAATATGGCTATACGGACACCACGGGCGTCTGGACCGACAGCCTGAAAAACGCATCCGGCGTGCTGGTGGCGATGATCGGGCAGACCGAACTGCCCGGCCTGCACATCCTGCCCTGGTGTACCTACCATAATCCGGTCCTGCAGATGTCTTTCACCCAATATCTGACGCTGGAGGACGGTTCGATCGTGCCGACGCCGAACGGCAACGCGATGCGGGCGTTGGCCTGGCAAAAAAAGAACCAGCTGGCGGTCAGCGGCCGCTCCGAATACAACAGCGCCATTTTGGCGACCGGCGACGCCACCGGCATCGCGGTCCTGGTGACCAATGCCACCGGCAGGCCGCTGCCGGTCGAGATCGAATGCCTCAACCTGCCGGCCGGAGCCAAGACGGTCACCCAGTATCTGGTCGACACCACGCACAACAACCTGCTGACCGGACCGGCGGTGCGGGAGTTCCTGCTCACCGACCGCAAACCCTTGCCGGGTGACCGGACACAGCTGTCGGCTGTGCTGGAAGAGCACGCTTTCTCACTCTGGCTGATCGAGCCGGTCAGGACCTGAGCCGGCAGGATTTCCCAAGAACAAAACCAACGGAAAGCGGCGGGCAATCGCCGCTTTTTGCTCGTCGTGGCAAACTTCCGGGCGACGTATATGGGGGTCAACCGGTCAATCGGTGATCAGCTTGGATAAATAAATATCCTAGATTCTTTGATATTGATCTATCTGGCTATCTTTGTTATACTAATCATGCCCTGATTAGTTCATTTTAAAGTAACTGGAGATGATCAGAATGCTTGAAGCCGGGAAAAGAAAAAATACGGATCGACGGATTGTTCGTGTTTCTGGTAAGCGGCAGATCACGATACCTTTAAAATACTATCAGTCTTTAGCATTGGGTGATCAGGTGGAATGCTCTCTGGAAGATGGCGCTTTGATTATCCGGCCGATATCCCAAGAAGGCAGCGAATTTTCGGTTGAGATTCTCAAGGATCTGGTCGCGCAGGGTTTGACCGGTGAGGCCCTGATCCAGAAATTTACTGAGCGAAACCAACAAATTAAAACGGCAATTCGTAATATCCTGGATGAAGCAGACGACATTGCTTCCGGCAAGAGACCTGCAGCCGGCATGAAAGACATCTTTGGAGAGCATCAGCATGTATGAAATCCGCTTTTCATCGGCTGCTGAAAGGTATTTTAAAAAAATCAAAGAGAAGCCATTAAAGGAAGCATACCACACGGCAATTCGGAAAATCAGCCAGGACCCCTATGTTGGGCAAAGGAAAACAGGTGACCTGAGAGGCATCTATGGTTACGATGTTCGGTATATGGGAATCAATTATGAGATAGCTTACAGCATTTATGAAGAGAACAACCGGCTCGTTGTGGTTCTTTTGGCCGGGACTCGGGAAAATTTCTATGATGAGTTGAAACGCTATTTGTAGGTTCGTAATTTCCTCGCCCTGCAGAGGGCCATCAAACGGATAATTGCCGGTCATACACAGTTGATCTGATAAATTTTAGTCAGAAATGAGCATTTGCCGTTCGCGGGGAACGCGTAGATAAGCAGGATAGCTGCCATTTCAGGCAGGATTAACGTTCATGCCGCCAGAGTATGATTCTTTCCGAAAATACATATCATAAAAATGCCAAGAAAATGACAAATTCATTGACTTGCGCGGCCGGTTCGGCATATAATGAATGCGAAACAGGTCTGATGATAGTGATTTCAAACGATAACCGATGACATGACGGGAGGCTATTATGGCTGGCTGTATATTAAGAATTCGTGAAATGATGAATTCCCTGACACCCAAGGAGCAGAAGATCGCTTCTTATATTCTTGAATATCCCGGCGATGCGGTCAACCAGTCCATCGATGAATTGGCCGCCGCCTGCGGCGTCAGCATCTCGTCGGTTGTCCGCCTGTGCAAGAGCCTGGGTTATTCCGGTTACAAAGAGCTCTGCCGGATGCTGTCGACCGACCTGGCCTTGATCCAGCAGGACTCCATCAGTTATACCGATGTCCGGCCAGGCGATTCGATCGAAACCATCATCCGCAGCGTCAGCATGAGCAATACCAAGGCGATCGAGAACACACTCTCCGTCCTGGACGAGAAGGAGCTGGCCCGGGCAGTCGACGTGATCTGCAACAGCCAGCGGGTGGACTTTTACGGTGTCGGGTCGTCCGGCAATGTGGCCCTCGACGCCAACAACAAATTCCTGCGCATCAACAAGATTTCGATTGCCAGTCCTGACCCGCATGTGCAAGTCCTGTCGGCTACCACGCTCAAGCCCGGCGATGTGGCCGTGCTGATCTCCTATTCCGGCGAAACGATCGATATCCTGGAAACCGCCGACATCATCAAGCAGGGCGGCGCGACGATCATCAGCATCACCCGCCTGGGCAAGAACCCGCTGGCGGAACTGGCCGACATCCGCCTGTACACGTCATCTGTGGAGAGCATGGTCCGGAGCGGCGCGATGAGCTCGCGCATCGGGCAGCTGAATGTCATCGACATCCTGTATACGGCTGTGGCCAGCCATGAATACGACAAGGTCAAGGTTTATCTTGACAAGACCCGCATCACAACCTCGCATAAAAGGATCCGCTATAACAAGACCTGATCCGTGATTGGGAGGACCGGCCGATGGCAGCGATTAAAAAGGGAATCAACATCTGGTCGTTCGGCGCCGGTCGCAGCCTGGCCGATTGCCTGGCGATAGCCCGCGCCGCCGGCTTCGAAGGCATCGAGCTGGTTCTGTCCGCCCGGGGGGAACTGACGCCGCAGAGCACGCCGGAGGAAGTCCGGGCCATCCGGCGTCAGGCTGAAGCAGCCGGACTGCAGATCAACAGCCTGGCTACCGGGTTGTTCTGGCACTACTCGCTGACCAGCGACCAGCCGGAAAACCGGCGCCGGGCGTGCGATCTGATCCGCTGCCTGATCGACACCGCAGCTCTTCTGGGGGCAGATACCGTATTGACTTGCCCGGGCGCTGTCGGTGTGGACTTCAAGCCGGAGGATGTCGTGCCGGACGCCGAACCGGGAGCTTTCTTTACCGGATCGGAAGTGATCGATTATGAAGTCTGCTACGAGCGGTCGCTGGCGGCTTACCGGGAACTGGCCCCTTATGCCGGGGCCAGGCAGATTGTCATCGGCATCGAGAACATTTGGAATAAATTCTTGCTGTCACCCCTAGAAATGCGCGATTTCATCGACAAGATCGGCTCGCCGTGGGTCGCCGCATTCCTGGACGTCGGCAATGTGCTGCAGTGGGGCTACCCCGAGCAATGGATCCGCATCCTTGGCCCGCGGATCCGCAAGATCCACTTCAAGGACTATCGCCGCGGCCTGCCCAGTCTGGCCGGTTTTGTCGACCTGCTGGCCGGCGACGTCGATTGGGGCAAGATCTATGCCGAATTGACCCGCATCGGCTACGATGGCTGGGTGAACGCGGAGATGTGCCCGACGTACCGGCAATACACCGACCAGATCATCTATAACGCGTCGGCGGCTATGGACCGGATTCTGCAGCGGCCGGTCAGCAAGGGTTAAGCGCTGCCGCCCGGCCGCCGCTAAATGCTGTCCGGTCAGCGTCGGCTGAGCTTCTCGTAGATCTCGTTGTAATAGAGCGCGTTGTCGACCGGCGTATTGGCCGGGATGTGGTTGCCGACGGCCATGAAGAAGCCGGGGTATTGCTTGCCGATGGCCATGCAGCGCTGAACTTCGGCGGCGATCTCTTCACGGCTGCCCTGGAGCAGGATCCGCGTGTCGGCATTGCCGACAAAACTGTGGGTCCGGCCATAATGGTCGGCGATGTATGGCATGTCGGTGCAGGGCTCAAGGACAAAGCCATCGATGCCGCAGCGCGCGATGTCGTCAATGAATTCGGTGTAATTGCCGTCCGATGTGAACAGGATTTTCTTGCCGGCGTCCTGCAGGGGACGGAAAAGGCGCCGGTAATTGGCAAAGACGTGTCGTCGGTAGAATTCCGGATTCAAGAAGGCGCCGCTGGTCCAGACGATGTCGTCGTGCACCATCACCACCGGACTTTCACATTGGGCCAGTGCGGTGAAATATTGCCGAATCCAGTCGCAATAACGGTCAGTGAAGTCGCCGAAGGCTCGTTCATCGATTCCCGCGGCCAGCAACAGCGTCTCCCAGCCGAGCAGCTCGATCAGGCCGGACACGCAGGTGACATAGATGCCGGTCATGTTGACGCAATCCGGCTGGCGGGCACAGTTCTGCCGATAGTGAGCATTGTAGCCGGCGATCAGAGCCTGCTGGTCCGGCGTGCCGAATTCGGCAAACGGATCAAAGCGAAAGACATCCTCCGGGTCGGCAAACAACTGGCGGCTGGCGCCGTTGAAGTCGACACCGCCTGCGGCGTAAACAGCGTGCCCCATTTTGGTGCACTTATCGCCGAAAATCTGATTATGGGTCAGAATGCTCCACATCATGCCATAATCCCAGGCCCGGATGAAAGCGTCCGAAGCGCGGGACTGCAGTTCCGCTCCGCTGTCGGGATTGACCGCCATGCCGGTGACGGCCTGGACCAGCGGCCAGTGATTATGCGCGGAATATTCCGTGCGCGGCACACGATCGGTCATTTCGAGATTCAAGGCGGCCCAGCCATTCTGATAAGACATACGCGCCCTCCGCAACTGGATTGATTTGGATTAATGGTATAATTCCAGTATATGGCCGCGAAGACGATTTAAAATGGATTTATTCGACCAGGAAATGGAGAAACCTGCATGCGCGCCGAAACCTTCCGTCCCCTGTACAGCCGGTTCAACGCCTATATGCTGCAGCTGGTCGACATCGGCTGGCTGGATGCCGACGCCCAATGGCATTACGAGGATGTCTGCTCACCCTTCAATAGGTTGTATTTTGTCGCCGGCGGCGCAGCTTATGTCTATAACCGGGAGATGCGCATGGAACTGCGACCGGGCGGCCTTTACCTGATCCCGGCCGGCCTGACCAATCATTACCATTGCCCGGCGGTCATGCAGAAAGCCTATTTTCATTTCAACATCCTGCTGCCGAACGGCCTCGACCTGTTCGAAGGCCTGTCCTGCTGCGAGCTGCCGGCGCTGGGCGACGAAATCGAACAAGCCCGGCAGTTGGTGCGCAGCGCATCCTTGGCCGACACCTTTGCCTTGAAGCAGTTGCTCGACGGCGTCCTGGCCCGCTTTATCCGGGCGGCCGGCACCGACAGCCTGGCGCTGCGTACCTGGTCCGATTTGCTGGCCCGATTTTTCCAGTTGGTCTGCCGGAAAGTGACCGCGCGAACGCAGGTCAGCGAGCTGGCCCGCCAACTGGGCGTCACGCCGGACGCCCTGGGCCGCCGCTTCAAGCAGGAGACCGGCAAGACAGTCAGCCGTTATCTGGACGGCCTCCTGCTGCACCAAGCCTGCCGGATGCTGTTGGCCACCAGCTGCAGCATCGCGGAAATCGCCGAAGAACTGCAGTTCTGCGACCCCTATTACTTTTCCCGCTATTTCAAGAGCCGGATGCAGGAAACACCGACCGCCTACCGGCGCCGGCTGGCCAACATGATATAGAAAGCTGAGTTTCTAAACTCAGCCTTATTCACCGATGATCTGGACCTGGACCGTGCGCGGCCGGGCCCGTACCTGATCCCAGTCGATAAAATATGTGTAACCGAATTCGCCGAGATCCAGGGCGCCATTTTCGATGACGATGCTCTCGGAGCGGCCAAAAATGCAGGAACGCAGATGGGCTTCGGTGTTCAGGCTGGTCCAGGGTCCGGCTTCGCCGACGCTGTTGCCGAATTCAATATGCCGGGGTCCGGGATGCATATATTGGTTTTCCACCCGGCAGGTCGGAATGAGCTTCTCCATGATGTTGCACAGATCCTGTTGCAGGTATTCGAGGCCGAAATAGGTCTTGTCGTGCGAACATTCCTGGACCATGACCGAGCAGGTGGTGTGATGGGAATAAATCACACAGATGCCGTTCTGGATGCCGGCGCGGGCAATGATGTCCTTGACCTGCGGCGTGATGTTGTGAAAGGTTGGATGCAAGCCTTCCGATTGAACCTGGATTTTTTCGTGATACATTTTCATCTGGATTGGCCTCCTTCAGGCTGATTGATGATTCTACCGGCTGGCAGGATGGACAACAGTTAAAATGCCGGCGCAGTGTGGCAGGCGTCCCAGCCTTCCCGCACGGCCCGGACCATTTCGTCAACCATGGCTGCCCGGTCGGGCGCCAGGGCGATGCCGCTCGAGGATCCGGTGGCTTCGGCGCCGGCCAGCATGATGGCATAGACATCCCGGCCGGAACGGATGCCGGCGCTCTGCAGGACCAGGATGTCCGGATTGATGGCTTTGATCGCCGCGATCGAAGCCTGGAAATAATCATTGCCGCTGGTCTGGTTGGAGCCAATCAACTCGGTCGGTTCGGCGACGATGATGTTCGGCTCGAACTGAGCCACCGCCCGGGCTTCGGCGATTGAGTCGGCGCAGACGATGGTACCGAGACCAGTCTCGTCGGCCCGACGGATGGTCTGACGCAACTGGGCCAGACTGACCGGTTTCTCGCAATGGTTAAGCATGACACCAACGGCGCCGGCCGCCTTGATCGACTCGGGCAGGATGTCGGCGACGCCGCGGCCGGGCAGCAGAGAATCCATATGCGGCGCGAAAACATGAATATGGCTGGTTGACTCAGCGACCAGCCGGATATCGGCAAACGGCGTCGTGAAAATGATGCCGACCTGGTATTTTTGCGCGGCGGCGTCGGCAGCCAGCGCCAGATCCAGAACCTGCCGGCCGTAAAGATAGGATTTGGGACCGATTTCGAAAAATGGCGGCTGCAAACAAAGGCCACGGTACATGTTCATTCCTCCCTGGCTTCATGGCGGGTGATCATTGTCTGTTGCTGAGCCAAGTATAGATCGATATTTCTATAATGTCAATAATATTAATTATAAACTTTCGTATTGCTTTCTATTAAGAAAGATATTATGATTAAGATCATAATCACAGCCCAAAGGGGAGGTGGGAACGTGCTCGTTGCGCCCTCGTTGCTGGCGGCGGATTCCGGCTATTATGCCCGGGAAATCGCCTGCGTCGAAAATGCCGGCGCCCAGTATCTGCATCTGGATGTCATGGACGGCCACTATGTACCGAATTTATCCTTCGGACCCAATATCCTGAACGGACTTCGCCGGGACAGCCGGTTGGTTTTTGACGTCCACCTGATGATCAGGCAGCCGGAAAAGCATTATGCGGCATTCATCGCCGCCGGCGCGGACGCGATCACGATCCATCCGCATACGGCCGCCGACGTGGCCGGGATAGCCGCGGCCTGCCGGGAGAAAGGCGTGCGCTTTGGTCTGGCGCTGAATCCGGCGGATGAGCTGTCCGGCATTTTGAACTGGTTACCGCTGCTGGACATTCTGCTGATCATGGGCATCCGGCCGGGGTTCGGCGGCCAGCCGATGCTGCCGGGGACAACGGCGCGGATCCGGGAGTCCGTACGGCTGCGCGAATCGGGCAGCGGCCGGTTCCTGATCAGCGTCGACGGCGGTGTGAATCTCACGAATGCAGCGGCCTTGCAGGCGGCCGGCGCCGACATCCTGGTCGCCGGCAGCGCGGTCTTCGGCAGCCCGGATCGCCAGGCGGCCGTTGCGGCGCTGCTCCAGCCGGATAGGCAATAGAAGGAGAGGTATTTATGCAACCAGATTCCTTACAAATGGCGCGTCAGTCCTTTATCATTGAATCCCAGGCGATCGCCGACACACTGGCGGCAATGGATTTTACGGCCTTTGCCGAGGCGGTGGCAGTCCTGAGCCGCTGCAGCCGGATCGCCACCAGCGGTTGCGGCCACTCCGGCATTGCCTGCCGGCACTTTGCCCATTCCCTGTGCTGCATTGAACGACCGGCCCGCTTCATTGCGCCGTCGGAAGCCGTGCATGGCGGCATGGGCTTCGTGCAGGCCGGCGATGCGGTTGTCCTGGCTTCCCGCGGCGGCAAGACAGCCGAGTTGCTGCCGATCCTGGCGATCGCCCGCGCCAAACGGGCGGTCGTCATCAGCGTGACCGAGCACGCCGACTCACCGCTGGGCCGGGAGTCCGACATCGTCCTGCCCATGAAGGTCGTCCGGGAGAGCGACAAATATGACAGCCAGTCGACGGCCAGTTTCGTCGCCCTGACGGCTGTTTTCGACGCCTTGCAGGTTGCTTTGATCGAGGAAACCGGTTATGTCAACGAGCAGTTTGCCCTGATCCATCCAGGCGGCGCGGTCGGCGAACGATTGAATGGCCCGCGCCTGGTTGATCAGGCTGCCCCGGATGTGGTAGACTGAGAAAACAGAACGAAAAAGAACCGAAACCGGTTAGAAAGAGTGTCCTATGATTGCGGGCGAGAAATTGAAGATTGACCTGCGGCGGAAGAAAATTCTGGATATCCTGGCCCGGGACGGGCAGGTCCGGGTGGCCGAACTGAGCGTTGAATTGGGCACGACTGTCGTCACGATCCGCAGCGACTTGGCCGCGCTGGAACGGGATGGCTTCCTGGAACGGGTTTCCGGCGGCGCGATCCAGACGGTCACCAATTTCTACAATCTGGAATCGCAGCATCGCAAGCAGGTCAATGTCCCGCTGAAGAAAGCCATAGCTGTGGTGGCGGCGGATCTGGTCAGCGACGGCGAGACGCTGATGATCAATTCGGGCACGACGACTTTTCTGACCGCTGTCGAGCTCAAGCGCCGCAAGAACCTGAACATTGTCACCAATTCCATGTCGGTGGCGATCGAGCTCAGCTCGCATCCATCTTTCCGGGTGATTCTGCTCGGTGGCGAGA
>JAEXPB010000260.1 GCA_023438965.1 Bacillota bacterium
ACGTCGGCCAGGTCGCGCAGCAAGCGGTCGTCGCCGTCAGTCGCCACATACCAGGCTTGGCCCCGGCCGTAATCATGTTCGGTCAGGCAGGGTGTTCCGGCATAGAAATCCTCGCCATAAACAGCCATGGCCCGGGCGCCGCGCAGATGGACGATGTCGCAGAGCAGCGCGCACGGATATTCCCCCTGCAGCGGCCCGACCGGCGCTGTGACCTGTACGCGGTTGGTCCGGCCCGGCAGCAAGGCGTCGGTTTCCTCGACCCAGATGCCCAGCACATCGCGCAGGTCGCCGGGATAGCCGCCCGGCAGGACGCGGTCGTTCTCGTCGACGATACCGCTGAAGAACGAAGTCAGCAGATGCCCGCCCTGTCGGACATATTCGGTGATGGCGGCGCCCACGCCCGGCTTGAGCATGTACAGCAGGGGGGTGACCAGCAGGTCGTAGCCGCTGAAGTCGCCGTCGACCGGCAGGATATCCACCGGGATATTGCGCTCGTAGAAAGCCTTGTAATACTTGACCACCTGGGGCAGGTACTGCAGGTCGCGGCTCGGTCCGCTGGACAGCTCGAGCGCCCACCAGTTGTCCCAGTCGAACAGGAACGCTACCCGGGCCGGTGTGCGCGCACCGTTCACCACGTCAGCCAGGCGGCCGCATTCGACGCCGATCCGGGCGCATTCCCGGAACGTCCGGGTATTCTCGTGCCCGACATGGGAAATCATCGCGCCGTGGAATTTCTCGACCCCGGCGATCGATTGCCGCATCTGGAAATAGAGGACCGAATCCGAACCGTGGGCGAGCGCCTGGAAGCTCAGCTTGCGCACTTCGCCGGGGCGTTTGAGGACATTGTACGGCTGCCAGTTCTGCTGGTTGGGCGACTGCTCGACCATCAGGTAGGACTGGCCGCCTTTCAGGCCGCGCATCAGGTCATGCTTGAAGGCGACCAGCGCGCGGTCGTCCTGCGGCGACGGGTAATTGTCCCAGCCCACAATATCCAGGGCCGCGGTCATCCGGAACTGGTCGATCTTCTTGATGAAGCCGGACATGTTGGTCATGATCGGGATGTCCGGGTTGGCAGCCCGGAGCACCTCAGCCTCGTTCTGATAGCAGGCGATGGTCGAATCGGTGATGAAGCGCTGGTAGTCCAGCATGATCGGCTGGTACCACTTGTTGTCGTCGTTGCGCTCGGATGGGACCACCACATCCGCCCAGCTATAGACGGTGTGTCCCCAGAAAGCGGTGTTCCAGCGCGCGTTGAGCGCCTCGACTGTCCCGTAGCGCTGCTCCAGCCAACGGCGGAAGGCACGCTCGCAATTCTCGCAATAACAGTAGGTGCCATACTCATTGGCGACATGCCACATGGCCAGGGCGGGATGGCGGTTGTAGCGCTCGGCCATCTTCCCGGCGATATTCCGGGCGAAGCGCCGGAAAGACGGGCTGTTGGGGCAGATGTTCACCCGCTTGCCATGGGTCCGCTGGCGCCCCTGCTCGTCGACCGGCAGGATGTCCGGGTACAGGCGGGACATCCAGGCCGGCTGGGCAGCGGTCGGCGTGGCCAGGCAGACCGCGATGCCGTTCGCATGCAGAAGGTCCAGGATGCGATCCAGCCAGGTGAAATCATACTGGTCTTCAGCCGGCTGCAGCCTGGCCCAGGCAAACACCGGCAGGGTGACCAGATTGACGCCGGCCAGACGGAACAGGCGCATGTCCTCCAGCCAGACCTCCTCCGGCCATTGTTCCGGGTTATAGTCGCCGCCATAATAAATATGAGAGTGGGTCTGCATACGGTAGTCTCCTCAATAGCTTGATGACAGTTCTTGCCGACTGAAAAGGGATTTCATTTGAATCATAGGATGTTGGACGTTATTTGTCAACCAGCCAGGCCCCTTGCCAGTCCTTTTACGGTCCAATTGCCGATTCTGTGGTCAAATCTGGTGAAGCATTTGCATTCTAACCGAAAGTATGCGCGTGTTTTGTTTATTTTGTCATGTTTTTACTCGGGGACAGGCAAAGTTGTATTGACAAGCAATTCGAATCGTGATAAGTTTACCTTGAAAGACAAACAACTGATGTTAAACGTATGATGTTCAAAACTGACAACCTGAATCGGCTCCTGCCGACCAGATGAGGAGCTCCTGACCGCCTGACGGCTAAATGGCTCGAATCTTGATGAACAAGGAGATAATGGAGTCGCCTATGAATCAGCTGGGTAAAAAGCTATGGCAGCAAAAGGCGCTGCTGTTGATGGTTCTGCCGGGGATCCTGATGGTCTTCGTATTCCGGTACATCCCGATATACGGCATCCTGATCGCCTTCAAGAACTACAAGACCGCCCGCGGCGTCTGGGGCAGCCCCTGGGCGGATCCGCTCCTGAAGAATTTCATCCAGTTCTTCAAGAATGTCAACAGCACGCAGATCCTCTGGAACACCCTGAAAATCGGCGTGGTCTCGATCATCTTCACTTTCCCGGCACCGATCATCTTCGCCCTCCTGTTGAACGAACTGAAAGGCAATTTGCTCAAGCGCGGCGTCCAGACTGTTTCCTACATCCCGCATTTCATTTCTGTCGTGGTCATCTGCTCCATGCTCAATGGTTTCGGCTCGCTCAACGGCTTGTTCAATGATCTCCGCGATATCCTGGGCATGGCCCGCGTCGACATGAACAACGGCGACAAGTACTTCCTGCTGATGTATGTCGGATCGGCCGTCTGGCAAGGCATCGGCTGGGGTTCGATCGTTTATCTCTCAGCCTTGTCTAATGTAGATACTTCTTTATATGATGTCGCCAATATCGACGGCGCCAACCGTTTCCAGAAAATCCAGCATATCGCCTGGCCGGCCATGCTGCCGACCACCAGCGTTCTGCTGATCCTGAACGCCGGCGCGGTCCTGAACACCGACTTCACCAAGGTCCTGCTCATGCAGAACGACAGCAACCGCAGCATGCTGGAGGTTATCTCCACCTTCGTCTACCATCAGGGCATTGAAAGCGGCCATTTCGAATATGCCACGGCCGTCAACCTGTTCATTTCCATCATCTGCCTGATCCTGGTTTACGGTACGAACGCCTTCGTGCGCAAGACCAGCCCGGAAAACAACTTGTGGTAAAGGGGGTCGAACATGGCTGTGCTTAGAAGGAACAAGAA
>JAEXPB010000269.1 GCA_023438965.1 Bacillota bacterium
CAATGACCTGGTGGCGCGTTTCGGCGGCGACGAATTCTACATTATCCTGGATGTTTCCACACCTCAGAATCTGGAAGTCGCTGTCAGCCGGATCAACCAGAGCATCGCCAAATATAACAAGATCAGCACCAAACCCTACCAGATCAGTTTCAGCATGGGCTACGCGGTATATGATTATCAGGCCCACCCGAAACTGGAAGCTTTTCAGAAGCAGCTGGACATCATGATGTATGCCAACAAGCGGGCGAATCAGGACCGATCCTGAACTGCCAATTCCTGATCATAAAGGAGCGGAACGAATTGAAGAAAGCTGCAAAACCTGCCGGCAGGCGGATATCCTGGCCTGACCTGAAGGCAGGAACCGGGAAGGCGGTGACCGTGGCACTGCCGGCGGTCGCTTACGCCCTGGTTGCCTGCTTCATCATATATCAATTGCGCGGCTTTATTACTTCCGATTATACGGATACGATCATGTGGGCGCAGGCCAGCTTCAACTCCGGCCGGCTGATCAGCCGCGATTTCAGCTATGCCGCCCTGCTGCCTTTCGGCGGATCACTGCTGATGCTGCCGTTCCTGCCGTTCTTCGGCGTCTCGATGACCACCCAGATCCTGGGCATGCTGCTCTTTGCCGCGATTTTCTTCTGGTCGGTCGCCTTTGCCTGCCGGCAGATGGGCTTTAGCGGCCGCTGGCAGGCCATCGCTGTTTTCTTGCTGACTCTGAATCTCTCCGCCAGCGAGAAACTGCGGGAAATGCTCTGGGGCCATGTGATTTATTACAGCCTCGGCTTGCTGTTCCTCTTCATTACCCTCGGTCTGGTATATAAAATCCTGAACCAGGCAGGCTGTGGCTACCATGCCGGTGCTGGCGTGAATCTGCTGATCCTGACTGCGTTTCTGATCCTGGCGGCAACCGACGGCGTCCAGGTTCTGGTCCTTTTTGCCCTGCCGGTTATCGGCTCGCTGCTGATCGAACAATATCTGGATTTCGAGAAACGCCTGTTGCATCGGGATCATCGGGCCGCCTGGATCGTCTTGGCTGCGATGACCATCGCCATTTTCTGCGGCCTGGTCCTGAAGCTGTATATTTGCGGCTCGGTCAAAGCCAACTATGAGGACGCCCATGCCTACTATTCGGACATGAACAACTGGATGGTCAATTTTGAAAAAATGGTCATCAGCTGGTTCAGCCTGCTCGGGGTGACAGCCAAGGACAATGACAAGCTGGTCAGCCTGGCTTCGCTGGCCAAAATAATCCGGATCACCTATGGCATCGTCCTGATTGTCCTGCCGGTCAGCCTGGCCGCGCGTTACCGGCGGATCGACGATAACCGGCTGAAAGCGCTATTTGGCTGCCATATGGTTGTCACTGCCCTGATATCTTTCCTCTTTATCACCGGCAAGCTGGCTACAGCGGCCTGGCGGCTGATCCCGGTCGTGGGTACCGCCAGCTTGCTGCTGGTAGCCTATGGCCGGTATCTCATGCAAAGCAAGGCGACCAGACGAATAGCGGCGACGCTGCTGATGGTTTCCTTTCTGACTGCCGGCCTGGCCATGGGCGCCCTATTGACCGCCAAGCCGGCCAACACACGGGAAAATAAACTGGACCTGATCGCCCGGAACCTGGCGGAACAGGACCTGTCATATGGCTATGCCACCTTCTGGCAGGCGAACGTGATCACGCTGCTTTCGGATTCCAAGGTGCAGGTCCGCAACATCGCGGTGACCGAGAAAGGGATCGCTCCTGAACCATACCAGACCCAATTGTCATGGTACAAAACCCAGAACGACGTCAGTCGTTATTTCCTGCTGCTCTCGTCCAGCGAATATACCCTTCTGAAAGGCAGCCCGATGTGGGAGAAGTTAACGGCAATCACCGACGATGAACAGGAATCCGCCGGTTATCATCTGGTGATCCTGAACCAGAATCCCTTCAGCTGATGCTGACCTTGCCGCCCATATACATCCGCAGGGGCTGCGGGATGCTGATGCTGCCGTCAGCCTGCAGGTTGTTCTCCAGGAAGGCGATCAGCATGCGCGGCGGCGCAACGACGGTATTATTTAACGTATGGGCGTAGTAGTTGCCCTTTTCCTTGCTGCGCACCCGAATACCGAGGCGGCGGGCTTGGGCGTCGCCGAGACTGGAGCAGCTGCCGACCTCGAAATACTTGCCCTGACGAGGTGACCAGGCTTCGACATCGATGCTCTTGACCTTGAGGTCGGCGAGGTCGCCGGAGCAGCATTCCAAGGTCCGGACCGGAATGTTCAGTGTCCGGAAGAAATCGACCGTATTCTGGTACAGCGTCTTGAACCAGGCCATGCTGTCCTCCGGTTTGCAGACGACAATCATTTCTTGCTTCTCAAACTGGTGGATGCGGTAGACGCCGCGCTCCTCGATGCCATGGGCGCCGACTTCCTTGCGGAAGCAGGGTGAATAGCTGGTCAGCGTCTGCGGCAGCTGATCCTCATCCAGGATCGTGTCGATGAACTTGCCGATCATCGAATGTTCGCTGGTACCGATCAGATATAGGTCTTCGCCTTCGATCTTGTACATCATGTTCGACATCTCGGTGAAGCTCATGACGCCGGTGACCACATCGCTGCGGATCATGAACGGGGGGATGTAATAGGTGAAGCCGCGGTCGATCATGAAATCGCGGGCATAGTTCAGGATCGCCGAATGCAGGCGGGCGATGTCGCCGCACAGATAATAGAAACCGTTGCCGCTGGTTTTACGGGCGCTGTCCAGGTCTACGCCGTGCAGCCGCTCCATGATGTCGATATGGTAGGGGATCTCATAAGGCGGCACGACCGGTTCACCAAAACGCTCGACTTCGACGTTCTCACTGTCGTCACGGCCGATCGGCACCGAATCGTCGATAATGTTGGGGATGACCAGCATCCGTTCGCGCACTTGCGCTTCCAGCTCGGTTTCCTGCTGGGCCAGGGCGTTCATCTCATCGGCGATGGCATTGACCTTCGCCTTGTTGGCTTCCGCCTCGGCTTTCAATCCCTTGGCCATGAAGCCGCCGATTTCCTTGCTGAGCGCGTTGCGCTGGGCGCGCAGATTGTCGCCCCGTGTCCGCGTCTCGCGGTACTGGCGGTCCAACTCGGCTATTTCATCCACGAGGGCCAGTTTCTGGTCCTGGAATTTCTTGCGAATATTGGCCTTGACCAATTCGGGATTGGTCCGGATCAACTTGATATCGATCATGGTAATTTCCTCCCCGTATTCTCCGATCGACTGCCGGAAAGCCCACCGGCTGGCCGGCTGCCGATTGCGGATGTATGGCGTGGTAAAGAAATCAGTTGTTCTTTTCCAAAAAAGAATGACTTATCTGGTCATTCTTTTTGGAAATTTAGAGAACATGTTATTTCTATACAAACGCTATCTTGCATTATAGCGCGACCAAGCCTGAATTGCCAGCCTTCAGGCCCAGCCCGGATCAAAGGGGACGACGGCGAAAACCAGTCCAGGCCTTCAATTCGCCGGTGATTATCTCGTGACAAGTGATGACAAATTTTCAATTCATGGTATAATATGGCCACATAAAGGTGGTGTTTGGTATTTATATCATGAATGCCTTCAACCTGATCGAACAAATCAACCTGCAGCGCGAAAAGATGAAAGCCGGTTTGCGTGGCTTCATTTCTTATTGCAAAGATCAGGATGACGATTGTGCAGCCGACGTCCGGCAGTTGATCCAGGATATCATCTTCAAAAGCGACCGGATCATCCCGGATACGCAGCATCCGGTCCGCCATACGCTGACGGTGTTCAAGAACCTGATCGGCGGACGCAAGGATGAAATCGGTACCCTGGTATTCTACGATAGCCAGTAGAACTTATTCCCCGACGCCGACCCGGATGGCGCGGTTGACTTCGCTGTCGATCTGTGCTCAAATAGTATCAGCAAAAAGCGATGATCTGGAGAGTAGGCTTATCGCTGTCCAATCAGAGAGGGACCGTCACCGGCTGCGAGCGGTTCCGTGGGCAGATAAACTGAAGTTCACCAGGGAGCTGCCGGGGTGACAAGTAGTCCCGGCCGGCGCCAAACCGTTATAGTGGCTGGAGGTGGCCTGGCGACAGGCAATTTGGGTGGTACCGCGAGCAATCGTCCCATGATTTCGATCATGGGCATTTTTTTTATTTGGAGGTAGAACATGCTGGAAAAGTTGGAGTCCATGCGGGCCGACGGCCTTCGGGAAATTTCGTCCGCCGTCAGTCTGGAACAACTGCAGGAAATCCGTCAAAAGCTGATGGGCAAGAAGGGTCAGTTGACCGAGATCCTCAAGGAACTGGGCAAATTGCTGCCGGAGGAACGGAAATCCGTCGGCAAGCTGGCC
>JAEXPB010000275.1 GCA_023438965.1 Bacillota bacterium
GCTTGATTGTCACCGCGGCCGACGCGGACACCTGTCTGCGGCTACATGACGAAGTAAACGCCCGGATTGCCGCCGCTTTCGGCGTCAGCCGCACGGACTGGCCGGAAATCGCCTTGCAGCCGGCTGCTGCCGGCGCTGCAGCCTCCGCGCCGGAGAACCGCTGGCAGTCGGCGACCGCCTGGCTGGGTGAGCAATTGCGCACGACCGCCTGGGACCTCGACTTCTTTACCCGCCAGGCCCTGTATCCCGACCAGCTGGTTTTCCTGAACGGCCAACTGGGCGTCGTCGATACCGGCAGCCTGGCTGAAGCTCTGACCGGCGGTCGGATCCTGCCGGACAAGTGCACCCTGTTCCGCGCGACCGGCGAAGTCTGCTACCAATGCGCCCGCAACGAAGCGCAGACCATCGAGGAGACGCTGTGCGCGATCCTGTTCATTACCGGCACGATCCAACGTGCCGGCTACACGCTCTGCACGATGAACGAAGCCGGCAAAAGCTTCATCAGTAACTGGGAGAGCGAAAAGTATCGCAAGACCATTGCCGCGAAGTAAGTACCGCATTGAAGAACGGAGGTAGTACCATGTCCGGAATAAAACAGCTTTTGGCCTTCGACTTTGGCGCTTCCAGCGGACGGGCCATGCTGGGCCGCTATGACGGCACCCGAATTGAACTGGAAGAGATCCACCGGTTCGGCAACGACCCGGTCCAGGTCGGCGGGACGCTTTTCTGGGATGTCCTGCGCCTATTCCATGAAGTCAAGCAGGGCCTGATCAAGGCCAAAGCACATGGGACAATCGATAGCCTGGGTGTCGACACCTGGGGCGTGGACTTTGGCCTGATCGACGAACACGGTTATCTGCTGGAGAACCCTGTGCACTACCGCGATCTGCGGACGCAAGGCATCATGGACCAGGTTTTCCAGATCATCCCCAAAGACGAGTTATACCGGCATACCGGCACTCAACTGATCTATTTCAATACGCTCTATCAACTCTACGCCTTGAAAGTCCGCCGGCCCGAGCTGCTGGCCCGGGCGGCCAGGATGATCCTGATGCCGGATCTGTTCCTTTATCTGCTGACCGGCCGTCAGCAATCGGAGCGGACGATTGCCTCGACCGGCCAGCTGCTGAACGCCCAAACCGGCGAGTGGGATCTTGAACTGCTGCGCCGGCTGGGACTGCCGACCCATATCCTGTGCCCGCTGGTTGACGCCGGCACCATGGCCGACCCCCTGTCACCGGCCATCTGCGCCGAACTCGGCGTACCGCCGATCGCCACGGTCGCGGTCACCTCACATGACACAGCTTCGGCTGTCGTCGCCGTTCCGGCCTCCAGCGACGATTTTGTCTACATCAGCAGCGGCACCTGGTCGTTGATGGGCATTGAGAGTGCGCAGCCTTTGATCAATGAGAAAACCTTCGGCTATAACTTCACGAACGAAAGCGGCTATAACCGGACAACCCGTTTCCTGAAGAACATCATGGGCCTCTGGCTGATCCAGGAATCCCGCCGCCAGTGGATTCGTGAAGGCGCCGAAGTCAGCTACGCCGATCTGGAACGGGAAGCCTTGGCTTGTGCGCCTTTCCGCAGCCTGATCGATCCCGACGACGACACCCTGGCCGCGCCGGGCGACATGCCGAACCGGATCCGCGAGCTTTGCCGCAAAACCGGCCAGCCGGTGCCGGCCAGCCGCGGTGAGGTCGTCCGCTGTATTTACGAGAGCCTGGCCCTCAAGTACCGCGTGATCAAGAACCAGATCGAGGAGATCGCCAATCGCCAGTACCCCAATCTGCATGTTGTCGGCGGCGGAACCAAGGACGGCCTGCTGTCCCAGTTCACGGCCAATGCCACCGGCAGCCAGGTCATCGCCGGTCCGATCGAAGCGACTGCACTCGGCAACATGGCGGTTCAGCTGATGGCCCAGGGTTCGATCAAGTCCCTGGCTGAAGCCCGGCGGGTCATCGCCGCATCCTTTGACCTAAAGCATTACCAGCCGCAGGATCAGGTTGTCTGGGAAGCCGCTCTCGTCCAATACCGGAAGCTCTATCCCAAGCTGAACTAAGCAAGTCCCCGCCTTAGACCACCTCGCAAGATGCCGCCCCCTGCGGGCGGCATCTTTTTGTGGTCTGTGGCGGGAGGACGTGATAGAATTAAAAATACCGGCGGGGGGGCCACCGGCATTAAGGAGGGGGGGTTATGAAGTAAGGGGCGCTTCTTTGAAGCAACTTCAGGATAACAGAAAATTGTATCGCCGATTTTGTCTAATCGTTAATAAAGTGTTAATCCGGAAGGACTAATATTACCATAGGAGGATATTAAACTGATGAAACTGGAAGGCCGTGTTTTTACCGCCAATCTGCTGCTGCGGGAAGCGACGGTGGAACGGCCGGCGGTAAATGAACGTTTTGTGGCTCAGCTGGAGCATTGCCTGATCGAGCTCTGTCATAACCTGGAGGTGCCGGTTCCGCTCTGGCTGGAAAAAAACACCCATGAGTTTGCCCGCTTTCATCAGACCATCTTCTTTGCGGAGCAGTTTACGGAACCAATCCGGTTCGACCGGTTCCAAATCCACTGGGTGGAATGACAGGAGGACACATGGACAAGACATGGCAGGATAAATTGCCGCCTGCCGGCAGTTTTATCATAAAAGATCAATATAAAATGCAAGAACTTCTGGACATCATGGCATTTTTACGCAGCGACGCCGGCTGCCCCTGGGATCGTGCCCAGACGCACGCCAGCCTGCGGAAAAATCTGCTGGAGGAAGCTTATGAGGCTATCGATGCCATCGACAGCGGTGACCCGCGCCGCCTCTGCGACGAACTCGGCGATGTGCTGATGCAGGTGGTCTTCCACGCCCAACTGGCCATGGAAGCCGGAACCTTCACTTTCGCCGATGTCATCGGCGCCATCTGCCGCAAACTGATTTCCCGACATACCCACATATTTGGCGATGACCAAGCCTTGACGCCTGACGCTGTAGTCGACACCTGGGAGAAGAACAAACTCAAGGAGAAAGGATTGCAAAACCAGGCGCAAGTCCTGCAGGACGTGCCGCGCTCACTGCCAGCCCTGCAGCGCAGTTACAAAATCCAGCAGAAGGCGGCTCAAGTCGGTTTTGACTGGGACGACGCCAGCGGTCCGCGAGCCAAAATCGACGAGGAGCTTAAGGAGATCGAGCATTGCCTGGCGGAGAACCAGAAACTGCTGCATGCCGGCCGTCTGACGCCGGATGCGGCTGACCGGGCCTTGGCCGGTGAAGTCGGCGACTTGCTGTTTGCGGCGGTCAACTATGCCCGCCATCTCAAGGTTCAGCCGGAAATGGCCCTGAACGGCACAAACGAAAAATTCATCCGGCGGTTTTCCCAACTCGAAGTCTTGGCACGCGAACACGGACAGGATCTGGCGGAGATGAGCCTGGCGGAAATGGATGTCCTGTGGGAACGGGTCAAGCACGAAGAAAGGAAGGGTCAATAAATGAGATTGGATAAATATTTGAAAGTCAGCCGGGTGATCAAGCGTCGCACGGTTGCCAATGAGGTTTGTTCCTCGGGACGCGTTTCACTGAACGGCCGTCCGGCCAAGCCCAGCGCGGAGGTTAAACCGGGCGACATTCTCGATATTGCTTTTGGTTCCGGGAATTCGCGGATTCGCATTCTGGCCATTCGGGAGACTGTGCGAAAAGATGAAGCGGGCGAATTGTATGAAATCCTTCAGGACGGCGACGCCCTCAAACCATGATCGACTGTGCTGTTACAAGCGGATTACACCGCGGTTAAGTATTACTCTATCCGGTAAAATTTGGCCCTGCTGCGTTGCAGGCTCGGTCGGATTTTTTTAGAATAAGCCATATGATTGGTCAATTTTGCGGCATCTTATTCGACAGAGGGGTAATTCATGACCAGAACGGCACGCCAGAGCAGCTCAGCAAAGATCAACAGCAACCGGATTTTCGTGAAGATCACGGTTGGTCTGATTGTCGTGTTTGCCTTGGCCTCCGCGGTGGCCATGTATTTCGATCAGGAAAACCAGATGATGCGCATTCGGGCTGAATCGGTAACCCTGGGCAGTGAACTGACCGTAGCCAGCAACCGACTGGCTGATCTGCAGGCTTTGCAGAACATTGCCGACACTGACGAGTATATCGAACGGATCGCCCGCGATAAGCTTGGCATGGTAAAGCCCAACGAAATCATTTTTGAAGATAATTGACAGGAGTCGCGAATGCTTGCTGATCGTGCCCTTATAAAAGCGCTGGAGGCCATATCGACCTCCAGCGCTTTATACAGGCAAAGATCACCACGATAGCAGGACGGTCATTCTTTCGGCCGGGCTGCCACCGCATCGGCGATGTTCTTGGCGCCCTGGTCATAGAGATGGCAGGCAACACGATGACCGGCTTCGACTGATTGCAGCATTGGCCGTTCGACCAGACAGCGGCTCATGGCATATGGGCAGCGGGTACTGAATGTGCAGCCCAGAGGGGCGTTGATCGGCGAGGGGACATCGCCTTCCAGGACGATGCGCTGGCGCTTTTTCTCGACGTCCGGATCCGGGACGGGAATGGCGGAGAGCAGGGCCTGAGTATAGGGGTGCAGCGGGTTGGCATAAATCTTCTCACTGTCGGATACCTCCGCCAGAACGCCGAGATACATGACGGCTACCCGGTCGGAGATGTATTTGACGACATTCAGGTCATGCGAAATGAAGAGATAGGTTAAATTCAACTGCTTTTTCAAACGGGTCAGCAGGTTGAGGATCTGGGCCTGAATGGAAACATCCAGCGCGGAAATCGGCTCGTCGCAGATGATGAATTCCGGTTCGATGGCCAGGGCACGGGCGACACCGATGCGCTGGCGCTGGCCGCCGGAAAACTCGTGCGGGAAACGGCTGGCTTGCTCGCGGTTGAGGCCGACCATTTCCAGCAGATCGTAGATGCGGGCCTGGGCCTCGCTGCTCTTGCACAATTGATGGATGTCCAGACCTTCGCCGATGATCGAACCGACAGTCATGCGCGGATTAAGCGACGCATAGGGATCCTGGAAGATCATCTGGACCCGTTTGCAGTAATTGAAAGCTGCTGAGCGGTTGAACTGGCTTAGGTCCTGGCCGTCAAAAGTGATTTTGCCATGGGTCAACGGGTAGATGCGAGCGAGCAGACGACCGAGGGTGGTTTTGCCGCAGCCGGATTCGCCGCCCAGACCGAGGGTCTCACCCTTGAAGATCTCCAACGAAACATGATCCACCGCTTTCAGCTTTCTATGGCCTTCTACATTAAAGTAACAGCTGGCTTCGTCCAAGTTGAACAGGATTTCCCGTTCCGGAATAGCGGACGGTGCAGTAATTGATGTATCGCTCATGCCCGGTTGCCTCCTCTTGTAATTTTCGGTGCCAGAGGATGCTGCAACCAGCAGCAGACCTGATGGTCGTCACCGACCGCGACTTCCGCCGGATGGACTTCCCGGCAGATCTTCATGCAATGCTTGCAGCGGTCGGCAAAACCGCAGCCGACCGGCGGCTTGATCAGATCCGGCGGCATGCCTTCGATCGGATCCAGCTTCTGGTTGCGCGGATGGTCGACGCGCGGCCGGGAATCAAGCAAGCCCCAGGTATAAGGATGCTGGGGACGATAGAAAACTTCGGCCGAGGATCCGGTTTCGATGATTTTGCCGGCATACATGACGGCGATCCGATCGGACATGGACGCGACGATACCGAGATCGTGCGTGATCAGGATCGTGGCGTTGTTGGTCTTGTTCTTGAGATCGCGCATCAGGTCCAGGATCTGGGCTTGAATGGTCACATCGAGGGCGGTGGTCGGCTCGTCGGCAATCAGCAGCTTCGGGGAGCACGCCAGGGCCATGGCAATCATCGCCCGCTGGCGCATGCCGCCGGAGAATTGGTGCGGGTATTGCTTGGCCCGGACTGCCGCATTGGGAATCTTGACCAATTCCAGCAGATCGATGGCCATTTCAAAAGCCTTTTTCTTCGGGACTTTCTGGTGCAGGACCAGGCTCTCGCCGACTTGCTTGCCGACGGTCATGGTCGGATTCAGGCAGGTCATCGGGTCCTGGAAAATCATGCTGACGTCCTTGCCGCGGATCTTCTGCATTTCCCGGTCGGACAGCGGCACGATGTCGCGTCCGTCCAGTAAAATGGAGCCGGATTTGATTTCAGCCGGCGGCGTGGGGTTCAATTTCATGATGGTCTGGGCGGTCACGCTCTTGCCGCAGCCGGACTCCCCGACAATCCCCAGCGTCTCGCCCCGGTTGAGGTCGAACGAAACGCCGCGGACCGCCTGGACTTCGCCGGCATAGGTATGGAAGGAAACCCGCAGGTCGCGGATGGATAAAACGGGATTGTTGCTGGGGGTTATTATTTCACTCATGCGGCACCTACTTTCTCATCCGCGGATCCAGAACATTACGCAAAGCATCACCGAAGAGATTGAAGGAGAGCATGGTGAGGCTGATGAAAATGGCCGGGATGAACAGCAGCTGCGGATTGGTGAAGATGGCGGCCCGGCCCTGTTCACACAGGCTGCCCCAGCTGCATTGCGGCTGCGGTACGCCGATGCCGATATAGCTAAGGAAGGATTCGGTGAAGATGGCGCCCGGGATCGACATGGTCAGGTTGACGATAACGACCGATAATGTGTTGGGCAGGATATGGCGACGGATGATCCGACCGCCGGAAGCGCCCATCATCTTGGCGGCGATGACATATTCCTGTTCCTTGATTTGGACGACCTGGCCGCGGACCAGGCGCGCCAGGCCAGTCCAGCCGACGGCGGCGAGGGCTACCACGATGGTGGTGATGCCCGGCGGCATAATGACCATCAGCAGGATGACGATGATCAGATAGGGGATGCCATTGATGATTTCAACGGCGCGCATCATGATATTATCAATCTTGCCGCCCAGCAGACCGGACAGCGAACCATATGGTACGCCAATCAAAAAATAGAAGAAAGCCGCAATCAGGCCAATGGACATGGAAATGCGGCCGCCGTACCAGACCCGGGTCCAGAAGTCGGCGCCTGATTCGTCGATGCCGAAGATGTGGATTTTAATGTCGCCATTGAACCAAGCCTGGAGCTTGGCCCAGCCCTTGAGCTGGATGGCTTCTTCATAGGGCATCGGTCCGGCCACACCCTCTTCACGGCATACTTTCATGAACTCCCAGTGGAATTCCCGATCAATGTCATCCCAATGCTGCTGGTCATACTTGAAGGGTGATATTTCGGGGAAGATAATCGAACCGGAGATCATCAAAACCAGAAAAACCAGCACAATGATCGCGATCTTGTTCATTTTCAAACGGCGCCAGGCGTCTTTCCAGTAACTGATACTGGGTCGGACACTCTCCATGCTCTTATGGATATCGGGTCCGACGACTTCGAAATCCTGGGCGGTCAATTGTCTCTCGCTCATGCTATACTCCTCTGCTACTTGGCCAGACGAATGCGCGGATCAACCAGGCCATAAGCAATATCCACCACCATGTTGGCGAAAATCAGGAACGCGCCGTAAAATAAGGTGGTTGCCATAATGACCGTATAATCTTGCGTCTGGACACTGGTGACG
>JAEXPB010000278.1 GCA_023438965.1 Bacillota bacterium
TTGCGCAGGATCTTGCTGCCGCTGCCCTGGAATATCAGGTCATGAAAGGTGTTGTCGAGGTTCTGCAGCACATCGATGCTGCTGCCGTCGCCCGTGTTCCGGACTTCCTGCTCATAGGCGGCCTTCAGGTCGCCGATCTGGCTCTCGGTCATCATGACGGCGGCGCGGCCGGCCGCCAGGGTTTCCATATGGCTGCGCACTTCGTACATGTCCAGGATGTCCTTCTCGTCAAAACCCTGGACGATGATGCTCTTGTTGGGGCTGGAACAGACCAGTCCGTCCAGTTCCAGCTGGCTCACGGCTTCGCGCACCGGCGTCCGGCTGACGCCCATTTCCTGGGAGAGCTGCATCTCGGTCAGGGTAGCGCCCGGCCGGTAGCGGCCCAGCAGAATGTTCTCGCGCAGCTGGCGGTAGACTTCCGAACGCAGCGAGCCGTGTCTGGCGACTCGGACCATGCTCATCCCTCTTTTCGTGTATAGTTGAGCAGACCGCCCGCCAGGAGGATATCGGCCTGCCGGTCGGACAGGGGCAGCAGGCAGGCAATCGGCCGGCCGGTTGTCCGGTTCTCCACGGTCAGGGTGCCGCCGGCGGCGAGTCCGCGGATCCGGGCCGGAGCTTCCGTGATGACCAGCTCGTCCTGCAGGCTGATCGCGTCATAATCCGCCGGATCGGCAAAGGTCAGCGGCAGGATGCCGTTGTTGATCAGGTTGGCCATATGGATGCGGGCGAAGGATTTGGCCAGGACAGCCTTGATCCCCAGCTGCAACGGCGCCAGCGCGGCATGTTCGCGGCTGGATCCCTGACCGTAGTTGGTTCCGGCAATGATGAAGCCGCCGCCGGCCGCCTTGGCGCGGGCCGGGAATTCCGGATCGCAGGGCGTCAGGCAGAAATCGGCCAGATAGGGCACATTGGAGCGGTAGGGCAGCAACTTGGCGTTTGAGGGCATGATATGGTCGGTCGTGATGTTGTCCTCGACCTTGATCAGCGCCTGACCGGCGATGCATGACGGTGCCGCGACGTTGACCGGGAACGGCTTGATGTTCGGACCGCGCACGACATCGACCGTCGCACCGTCGGCCGCCGGCAGGATCAGCAGGTTGTCGTTGGTCAGGAAACGGTCCGGCAGGGTGATGACCGGCGCGTCGCCCAGGGTGCGCGGATCGGTCAGGACACCGGTCAGGGCACTGGCAGCCGCGACTTCCGGGCTGACCAGATAGACATTGGCCGAGGCCGTCCCCGAGCGGGCATAGAAATTGCGGTTGTTGGTCCGCAGCGAAACCGCGTTGGTGCGCGGTGACTGCCCCATGCCGATGCAGGGCCCGCAGGCCGATTCCAGGATGCGGGCGCCGGCGGCGATCATGTCCGAAAGGGCGCCGCAGTCAGCCAGCATGTTCAATACTTGCCGGGAGCCGGGGGCGATGACCAGCGACACATCCGGATGAACTGACCGGCCCTTGAGGACCGCCGCCACTTTCAGCATGTCCAGCAGCGATGAATTGGTGCAGCTGCCGATCGCCACCTGGTCCACCTTGATCGGGCCGATCGCCGACACGGCGGCAACGCGGTCCGGGCTGTGCGGCTGGGCGGCGAGCGGTTCCAGGGTGTTCAGGTCGATGGTATAAGTTTCGTCATAGACGGCGTCCGGATCCGGGCCCAACGGTCGGAATACATCCGCACGGCCCTGAGCGATCAGGAAATCCCGGGTGACGTCGTCGCTGGGGAAAATCGAAGTCGTTGCGCCGAGTTCGGCGCCCATGTTCGTGATGGTGGCCCGTTCCGGCACCGACAGATGGCGGAGGCCGTCGCCGGCGTATTCCACGATCTTGCCGACCCCGCCCTTGACAGTCAGGACGCGCAGGACCTCCAGGATGATGTCCTTGGCGCTGACCCAGGGACGCAGCCGGCCGGTCAGCTCGATACGGGCCATTCGCGGCATGGTCAGGTAATATGGGCCACCGCCCATCGCGACCGCCACATCGAGGCCGCCGGCGCCGATCGCCAGCATTCCGATCCCGCCGCAAGTTGGCGTATGGCTGTCGGAACCGAGCAAGGTTTTGCCGGGGGCGCCGAAGCGCTCGATATGCACCTGATGGCAGACGCCGTTGCCCGGCTTGGAAAATCGGATGCCGTACTTGCTGGCCACCGTCTGGATGTACATATGGTCGTCGGCATTTTCAAAGCCGGTCTGCAGCGTATTATGGTCGATGTAGGCCACCGACAGTTCGGTTTTCACCCGCGGAATGCCAATCGCCTCAAATTGCAGATAAGCCATTGTCCCGGTCGAGTCCTGCGTCAAGGTCTGGTCGATCCGGATGGCAATCTCCTGCCCGGCTTTCATTTCCCCGTTGATCAGATGGTCGCGGATAATTTTCTGTGCTAAGGTCAAACCCATGCGGCATCCCTCCCTGCATGCATTGTATACAATATTTGATTTATTATCATGCATAAAGCCAGGGCGTGTCAACCATTTTGTTGAACACACCCTGGCAAAATATTGGTAATATTCGTCTTTTACTTCTTTGTTAGGTGTGATAATGCAATTTGGTCAGACCAATCTTGCATTTCCAGGAAATACCAGCATGAAGCAACGGATTGCCGGCCTCAGCCGACCAGCGTCTTGCCTTCCGGATGAACCAGCTCGCTGCGGGTCGGTTTCATCATCGCCAGGCTGAGGGCGAAGGATGCCGGGCCAACCCGACCCAGGTACATGGCCGGGATCAGGACCGCCCAGCTGGCCGGCTGCAGGCCGGGGGTGCCGGCCGACGTCAGGCCGACGGTCGCAAAAGCCGAAGTCGATTCGAAAATCAGGTCCAGGAATCTGAATCTGCCGGCGACCAGGGCTGCATTCTCGATGAAAGTCAGGATCATGGTCGCGCCGAGGACGATCGACATGGCCAGGCCCAGGATCGCGAAGGCGCGGGTGAAAGTCTCGCGCGGCAGCCGGTGCTTGAACATGACGATGTCTTCACGGCCGCGCACATCGGACAGGATGGTGGCCACGATGACGGCGAAGGTCGATACCTTGATGCCGCCGCCGGTCGAGCCTGGCGCAGCGCCGATGAACATCAGGATCACGCTCATGAATTTCGAGCTGTCGGTCAGCGTCGCCTGGTCGATGGAATTGAAGCCGGCCGTGCGGGGGGTGATCGACTGGAAAAGGGCCGCCAGCGGCCGCTGCCAGACTGGCAGCGATCCCAGCGAATAGGCGCTGCGCGTATTGTTGAAGTCAGCGATCAGGAAGAACAAGGTGCCGCCCAGGATCAACGTGCCGGTCATGAACAAGACGATCTTGGTGTGAAAATTCAATTTTCTTTCGCGGCGGTATTCGAGCAGGTCGTTCCAAACCACGAAGCCCAGGCCGCCGACGACGATCAGCAGACCAGTGGTCAGGATGACCACCGGGTCGCCGTTCCAGGCGATCAAGCTGCAGAAATTGCCGGCGTCCGAGTCGCCCAGCAGGTCGAAGCCGGCGTTGCAAAAGGCCGACACCGACTGGAAAAAGCCCTTGCCGATGCCGCGGATCCAGCCGAACTGCGGGATGTAACGCCAGGAAAGCAGCAGGCCGCCGATGATCTCGATCGTGAAGGTGATCGTGATGATCTTGCGAACCAGCAAAAGGACATCGGCAAAGCCGAAGCTGGCCGTGGACTCCTGAGTGACGACCAGGGTTTTCAGGCTGGTTTTCCGACGCATGAAGCTGTAGAAAAAGCTGGTGATGGTTACCAGACCCAGACCGCCGATCTGGATCAGCCCGATGATGACCAGCTTGCCGAAGACAGTCCAGTGGGTGGCGGTGTCGACGACGACCAGGCCGGTCACACAGGTGGCCGATGTAGCCGTGAACAAGGCGCGCAGGAAACCGATGCTTTGTCCGTCCTGCGAAGCGAACGGCAGGGTCAGCAGCAGGCCGCCGGTCAGGATGACCAGGAGAAACGACATCGAAATGACCCGGCCCGGCCGGGCGTTGACCCAGCGGGTTGCCGGATTGGGACGGTTCTTTTTGACAACAATCATAATCTGTCCTACTCCCTGGCAGCCGCTCAGCGGACCATCTGGCGCCAGATGGCGTCAAATTCGCTTTTGTCGCAAGCCATGAGCATAATGTCGCCGGCATGCATGACCAGGTCGCCGCGCGGCATTTCGACGATGCCGGACTGACGGGTGATCATGACGACATTGCTGGCGCCGGGGAAGGTATACTGCTGCAAGGTCTTCTCCTGGGCGGTCGAGCGCGGCGACAGCTTGAATTCGACGATCGCCTTGGTGGTTTTCTCGATCTCGAAGACCACCCGCATGCCATTATAGTCGATTTCCTGTTCGATGATGTTGGCCAGAATCTGGGTGCCGGAATAGACGCGGTCAATGCCCATCAAGGTAAACATTTCGATATTTTTCGGGTTATTGACCCGTGCGACCGTCGTCTTGACACTGAAGCGCTTCTTGGCGACCTGGCAGCCGACAAGGTTGTTCTCGTCCTTACCGGTCACGGCGACATAAAAGTCGACGCCCTGGCAGCCGACCTCCTCGAGGGTGCGGATGCTCGTGCCGTCGCCATTGTAGACGCTGATCTCGTCAAAGTCGGTCGCCAGACGCTCACAGGTTTCCTTCTGCAGCTCGATGACCGATATGTCATGCTTGTACGGGCGCAGGGTCTTGATCAGGAAGTAGGCCAGCTTGCCGCCGCCTACGATGATGATTTTCATACTATTCGTCCTTCCTTAAGCCTGCAGGTCCGCCAGGACCAGTTCGTCGTCGGCCAGCACCTTGAGGCCAGGCACCGCCAGCAGCAGGCGGCCGCGGCGCAGCAAACCGAATATCAGCTTGCCGGTGTCGGTGGAAAGGTTGGTGATTTCCTCCCCGACCAGGGATTTCTCGATCGGCACACTGGTATAAAGGATATTCGCGTCATAAACGCGATGGGTCTGCTCATGCGATTCGCCGGCAATCTTGCGCAGAAAGGCCTGAACCGTCAGATCGGTGGAACAGATGGTGTTCAGGTTGAATTCTTCGAAAACCTCGCGGCTGATCGGATTGAAGACCCGGGTGATGATCCGCGGTACGCTGAAAATTTCGGAAGCGATCTGCGCGACCATGATGTTGATGTTGTCGTTTTGGGTCACAGCGCAGAGCACGTCGGCGGTTTCGATGCCGGCCTGCTTGAGAACCTCACGGTCGATCGGGACGCCGGTGATCTTGATGCAGTCCAGATCATCGGCATTCTGGATCAGCTTGGTGTCGCTCTCGATAATGACGACGTCATGGCCTTGGGAAACCAGGGCGCTGGCGAGCGCTGATCCGACTTTGCCGCAGCCGATGACTATAATTTGCATGATGTTCACCTTCTCTAACTTCGATGTTGATTATAACTCAACTTTTTCGCAGGCATTTATGGCGCTTTCTACCGCTGCGCGGCGTGAAAAAGTTGAGTCTATTATATCACTTTTTTGCCATGGTTGAACGGGCGCGCATCAGCTCGTAGCTCAGGATGGCGGCCGCTGCTGCGGCGTTCAGCGATTCGGCGCGGCCCGGCATCGGGATGCGGACCAGCCGGCTGCAGATCCGGCGGGCTTCGGCCGACAAGCCGCGCGCCTCATTGCCGATGACCAGGGCGGCCGGCACCGGCAGCCGGTCCGGCCGGCAGTCCGTTCCGTTCGGATCGGCCGCCAGCAGCGGCACCGGACAGGGTCCGGCGGCCAGCCATTCTGCGATGGCCGTGATGTCCGGCAGCGCCAGCAGCGGAATGTGAAAGCAGGATCCCATGGCCGCGCGCAGGACTTTGTCATTGAAGGGATAAACCGTACCGGTCGTCATCAGGACGCCGTCAAAGCCGAAAGCGTCAGCTGACCGGATCATGGTCCCCAGATTGCCGGGATCCTGGATTTCTTCCGCGACCAGATACAGGCCATTCGCCGCCGGCGGTCCGTCCGGCTGCTCCAGCAGCGGCGAGCGGCAGACCAGGGCAATACCCTGCGGCTGGCGGGTATCGCATAGCGTCCGGAAGAGATGGTCGGGCAATTCCAGCTGTTCGGTCGTCGCCGGCAGGTCAGCCAGCAAATCGCGGCAGACCGGCAAACCGGCTGCCTGGTCGGACAGCAGGGCATAAACCGGCCGGGCGCCGGATTGCAGTGCGTCGGCGCACTGGCGCAGGCCTTCCAGGAAAACCAGCCCCTGTTCGCGGCTGACCCGCGGCTGGCGCAAATCGGCCAACTGCCGGTATGTTCGGTTATCTCGGCTTTCAATCCGTTTCATCTTTATCGTACGCGTCCGTCCGGCGACCGCCGGCGCAGCACACCGGTCGGTATAGACAGAAGGACGGGCTTGAGCCCGTCCTTTAATCTCCGTGGTATGGGGGCATTCGCCGCGGATCGATCAGAGCGCCGCCTTGGCCTTCTGGCACAGCTCGGTGAAACCGGCCGGATCCTTGACGGCGATGTCGGCCAGGACCTTGCGGTCGAGGGCGATCTGGGCGCGGCTGAGACCGTTCATGAAGCGGCTGTAGGACAGGCCGTTCAAGCGGGCAGCGGCGTTGATGCGGGTGATCCACAGCTTGCGGAATTCACGTTTCTTGTTGCGGCGATCCCGGTAGGCATAACTCAGGGATTTCATCACCTGCTGGTTGGCTACTTTGAAAAGCTTGCTCTTATGGCCGAAATAGCCCTTGGCGAGCTTCAGGATTTTCTTATGGCGTGCTTTGGTCCTGACGGATCTCTTGACTCTGGTCATATGGATAACCTCCCGTTAATGCGATATGAATTCAGGCCGTCAACTGCTCCTTATTTATAGGGGATCAGCTGGAGAATGGTGTGCTGATTGACCGGCGAAGCAACGACGGACTTGCGCAGGTTACGCTTGCGCTTGGTCGACTTCTTGGTCAGGATGTGTTTCTTGTAAGCCTGAGAACGCATCACTTTACCGGTTCCGGTAACCTTGTATCTCTTTTTGGATGCACTGTGGGTTTTCTGCTTCGGCATATGCGATTCCTCCCTTAATTGAGTTGCTTCGTTCAATTCTTGCGGGGCGCCAGGAACATTACCATGTTGCGGCCCTCGACCTTGGGATCGCGGTCGATCTGGCCAAATTCCTTGCACGCCTCGAGAAATTGCTTCATGACATCGTATCCCCTGCTGGTGTAGGCCATCTCGCGGCCCCGGAACTTGATGACGACTTTGACCCGGTCGCCGTCCTGCAGGAACCGGCAGGCATTCTTGGTCTTGGTACCGAAATCGTGCTCTTCGGTTGTCAGCTTGAGGCCGACTTCCTTGACTTCCGTCACTTTTTGATTCTTCTTGGCCTCACGCTCTTTCTTGGCGAGTTCGAACATGTACTTGCCATAGTTCATGATCTTGCAGACCGGATTGTCGGCCTGCGGGGCGATCAGCACCAAATCGAGGTCCTGGTCTTCTGCCCTTTTTCTCGCTTCAGCAATCGGAACAACGCCGACCATGCTGCCATCGCTTTCAATCAAACGCACTTTCTGGAACCTGATCTCTTCGTTGATCAGCAGACCACTGCTTTGCTTGCCGATAATAATACACCCCCTAAATAAAAAATGAGCCGATGTCCAAACATCCGCTCAGCCGATAAAGCACGGGCTCACTTTCCCTGCTTGTGGCTATTGACCTCTTCGCGGAGCTGGAGGTGAGAAGCGGATGCTTCTGCTTACTGACATAAGCATCATAATGGCTGGAAGCTTGTCTGTCAAGCGTTTTTGTGTTATCTTGGGAAAAAAGCGCGGCGCCGGACAGGCGCCGGATGGACCGGGAGGCCGATCAGATGATCGCACAGCAAATTGTCACGCGAATGAGCCAGGGTTCCTTTATCCGAAAAATGTTTGAAGAGGGCAACCGCCTGAAGGCCATTTACGGCGCCGACCAGGTTTATGATTTCAGTCTCGGCAATCCTGATCTCGAACCGCCGGCGGCCGTGCTGGAGGCCATCCGCCGACTGGCGCTGGACGAAACGCCCGGCCGCCACGGTTACATGAGCAACGCCGGTTATGCAACCACCTGTGCCGCTGTTGCCGGTCAGCTGAGCAAGCGTTCCGGCCTGACCGTCCCGCCTTCATCCGTCTGCATGACCGTCGGCGCGGCCGGCGCCATGAATGTCGTGCTCAAGGCGATTCTGGACCCCGGCGATGAAGTCCTGGTTCTGGCGCCGTTCTTTGTCGAGTATCTGGCCTATATCGGCAATCATGGCGGTGTCCCGGTGATCGTCCGCAATGATCCGGCGACGATGCTGCCTGACTTGGCGGCCATTCGTCAGGCGATTACGCCGCGGACAAAGGCGCTGATCATTAATTCGCCGAATAACCCCTCCGGAGCGATTTATCCGGCCGAGGTGCTGCGTTCGCTGGACACCGTCCTGCATGAGGCGCCAAGGACCGTTTATGTCATCTCCGACGAACCGTATGCCGAACTGGTTTATGACGGGCGGACCGTGCCGCCGACCATGGCCTGCATCGAGCAGGCGATCCTTTGCACGAGCTGGAGCAAGTCGCTCTCCCTGCCCGGCGAGCGGATCGGCTACCTGGCGATCAGCCCGCGCTGCGAGGATTATGCCAATCTGGTCAGTGCCGCGGGTTTCTGCAACCGGACACTCGGCTTCGTCAATGCGCCGGCCTTTTTCCAACAGGTGATCGAGCTGGCCATCGACGCCCGAGTGGACATCAGCCGTTATGAGCAGCGGCGCAACATGCTGGCCGATATTCTGCTCGCCGCCGGTTTTAAACTCAACAAGCCGGCCGGCGGCATCTACCTCTTCCCGCAATCGCCGATCCCCGACGACGCGGCATTCGCCGACGCCTGCGCCCGGCATCGGGTTCTGCTCGTTCCCGGCAGCGGCTTCGGCTTCCCCGGCTATGTGCGGCTCTGCTTCGCCGCCAGCGAGAAGTCCATTCTTGCGTCGGCCGCGGCCATTCAGGCGATCGGCCGCGAATTCGGTTTGATCTGAAAACTTAATCTTCCGGTGTGACGATCAGCAACAGAACCCCGGCAGCCAAGGTCGCCGTGGCCGGCGACGCGCTGAGGCGGTTGCTTAGGCCGCGCGTGCTGCCCAGGTGCAGGGTCGCCTGGTTGAGCGGGTATGCCATTCCTTCGTAGGTCAGGCCGGTTACTGTGTCCGTGATCGGGATGGCCGAAATGGCCAGGGCCTGTTCGGCGTAGGGCGGCAGATTCAAGCGCAGGGTCTGGCCGCCGGCCAATGTGTAGGCTGTACTGCAGCCATCGCTCAGGATCAGGCACCAGCCTTCGGCCGCCAGGCGGGCGGCCAGCAGCTGGTTGGCCAGAACGTGGTCCGGCCGGCTGCCGAAGGCGCCCAGGATGATCAGCTCGTGCTGGCCCGGCGGCAGCGGCAGGTCAGCC
>JAEXPB010000023.1 GCA_023438965.1 Bacillota bacterium
CTTATGGTCACTCTACCATAAACCTAACCAACGGGAGTTGCTTTATGTCAATCCGGTATTCCAGCCGGGAAATCTGGCCTTGCGCAACGCCTGGTTTTCCGGTGGCATTGAATGGAATGTCGGTATCAAAGGCCATAATCCCCTGACTTGTGAGCCATTGCATACGGAAATCCTCGAAAAAGACGGGTTCCAGTTCCTTCGCCTCTATGAATATGAGCGAATCCGCTGTGTCACCTATCAGATTGAAGCGTGCCTGCCGGAAGATTCGCCGGTTCTGCATGTCAAAGTTACCATCGCCAATCCACAGCCCCAGACCGTGCCGATGTACTGGTGGACCAATATAGCCGTACCGGAAACAGCCGGCACACGTATTATCGTGCCAACTGATGAAGCCTTCCACTGTCTGTATGATCATGGTAATTACACCATTGATCGGATCAAAATACCTTACACAGCCTTCGGCGACTGCTCATATCCGGTTAATCTGCCCCGGGTCATGGATTTCTTCTATATTATCCCCCGGGAGCGGCCCAAATGGATAACTGCCGTTCAGCCGGACGGCATTGGCCTGGCCGAGCTATCATCTGACCGGCTGCTGGGCCGGAAAGCCTTCCAATGGGGCATGTCTGGCGGCGGACGCCATTGGCAGGAATTCCTTTCCGTGCCGGACCATCCCTATCTGGAGATCCAGTCCGGGCTGGCCCGCACCCAGTTGGAGCACCTGCCGATGGGTCCAGGTGAATGCTGGGAGTTCTCGGAATCCCTGGGCCTGATCGAATGCGATCCGGCGGCCATCATGGATGCTGACTGGAGCAAGGCCCGGCGGGCGGCAGAAACCGGCATCAATCAGCTGGCCGATCCACAACAGACCGATCGGCTATTCCGGGTTTGGCAGGATATTTCTCAGCAGCCGGGACAAATCGTCTTCAACGGTTCTGGCTGGGGGGCACTGGAGAACCGGCGGCGGGCTTTGTGCGGCCAACCACCCTTAAGTCCGGCTCTCGCTTTCCCCGAAGGCGCACTGGACGAGGAGCAAGATGACTGGCTGATCCTGCTGGAACAGGGGATTCTGCCCGAGAAGTCGCCGGACCAGCCAATCCGAAGTTTTATGGTCCAGGATGACTGGCATGACCTGGTCCGCGCCTCGCTGGATCAGCCTGGCGGCCGGCATTGGTACAGCCTGCTGGTCATGGGCTTGATGACCTACGCAGCCGGCGATGCCGCCTCAGCGGAAAAGTATTGGCAGCAATCAATCGACCTGCAGCCTTCAGCCTGGGCCTATCGCAATTTGTCCCGCCTGGCCCTGGCACGAGGCGATCAAGCGGCAGCCAGATCCGATATCGAGACCGCCAGGGCCTTGCTGCCGGAATCGCGTCACCTGGTCCAGGAATATGGTGAAGTGATGATCCAAACCGGCCAGGCCCAGCAGTTCCTCGATCAATTGGCCGGCCTTCGACCGGAACTCGCCGCTCACCCCCGGATCGCTTTCCTGAAAGCGGCGGCGCTCTGTGAGCTTAATCGGACCACGGAAGCCAAGGCGATTCTGGATGATCATTTTGTTTTACCGGATATCCGGGAGGGCGAAATCTCTCTCGCTGATTTATGGACAAAAATCCATCAAAAAGAGAACGGCACGTCAGAACCGGTACCGCCCTTGCCTTATCATCTGGATTTCCGCATGAACTGATCATGGGCATTGATCAAGAAAGAGGACAATTATGAAACAATCTTATGAAAAATTAATGTATCCCTGGACGCCGGTGATCGCCGGTGAGAACAACGGCTGTTGCACAGTGGAGGTCTGGGGACGCCGGCATGTCCTGCAGCAAACAGCGCTGCCGACTTCAATCCGGTCCGGCGGGCAGGAGGTATTGGCCGCGCCGATCCGGCTGGTCGGTCTGGAGAACGGACATGACCTGCGCTGGGAGAGCGGCGGCTGCTATCTGTTGAATCACGATCCGGAACAGGCAGTCGTCAACGGTTGGCTGCAAAGCGAAGCCAGTATTATCAATACGACGACCACCTTCGAGTACGATGGCCTGGCACGGATCGATATCAAGGTGATGGCCAGAGGCCGCACGGTCAAGCAGGTTTTTGGCCTGGAACCGGACAGCCGGGTCGGCCACGACCTGGCGCGGCTTTGGCTGGAGATCGAGTTGGATCGTGCTATTGCCGGCTTATATCATTTCTGGCCCAACCATCCGGCCCAGGAAGCCGGCACAGTGCCGGCAAGCGGCAGCGGCCAAGCCGGACGGGATCCTATGCTCAACAACAGCGGCGAACTGACTGCTGATCTGGCATTGCCCTTTCGGCCGCTGGTCTGGCTGGGTGATGACCGGGCCGGCTTGACATTCTGCGCTGAAAGCGACGAAATGTGGCAAGTCGAAGATCCGGCCAAGGCGATTGAAATCATCTGCGCTGGCCAGTCGGCCGTCCTGCGGCTGCATCTGCTGGATTCGGCGATCGTCAACTGGGAAGCGGACAACTATCTGCCCCGCTGCTTCACCATCTGGCTGCAGGCCACGCCGGTCAAACCGTACGAGGATGTGCTGGGTCAGCGGCGGGCCGTACACATCGATTGCTTTACCAAAATCGAATCCGATTACGCATCGTTTCTCTTCGGACCGTCCAGACTTGATCCGCAGGAAACTGTTTTCGAGCGCCTGAGCCGACTGAACGTCAATACACTGTTCTTGCATGAGAAGTGGAATACGATTCAGAACAACTGGCAGACCAACGCAGAAACCGCCCGCCAGACCCATGCGATCGTCGACGAGGCGCATGCCCGGGGGATCAAGGTCATCCCGTACTTCGGCTATGAGCTGGCCAGCTGTGCGCCGGAGTGGGGCGACTATGCCGCCCGCGTCCTGCGGGGTACCGCCGGCGGCTGGTACCGCCAACCGCCGCAAAGAGACTATGTTGTCTGCTATAACAGCGAATGGGCGGACAAACTGGTCGATGGCTTTGCCGAGGCCATGAATGAATTTGGTTTTGATGGCATCTATCTGGACAGCACCCTATTTCCCAATGGCTGCACGAACGAGAAACATGGCTGCGGTTATCGGCGTGCGGACGGCAGCTTGCATCCGACCTATCCGGTCATGGCCATCCGCCGCATGATGCGCCGGCTGTACGCTCTGATCGACCCGAAACGCGGCCTGGTCAATCCGCATCAAAGCGGCTGTGTCGGATCACCGTTGCTAAGCTTCACTCACTTATACTGGGATGGCGAGTTCCTGCAATTCCCTTTGCATCGAAAAACCATGCAAAGCATCCCGCTGGATTATTGCCGGTCTGAGTTCAACGGCCGGAATTTCGGCACGCCAAGCGAGTTCCTGGTTTATGAGAGTCCGCTTGCTCCGGATTGGACTTTCAGCAAAGCCCTCTCGCTGACGCTGTTGAATGGCGTCCTGCCGCGACCGAATGATGTCTATGGCCCATTAGGCGTCATGTCCGGCATCTGGCGGGCCTTGAATCGATTTGCGCCGGAAAATGCCGAGTTCAAGCCGTTCTGGCAAACCAGCGACCGGATTCAGACGGATACGGATTTGGTCAAGATCAGTTATCTGGAAAAAACCGGCGGCGACGGTCGGCTGCAATTGCTGGCCTTCATCTGCAACCCGAATGATCAACCGCTCCCGAATGTACATCTGTCTTTGGCCGCCGGAGCAGAGGGTAAACCGGTCCGGCAGGTGATCAACGCTTTGACCGGCGACGAGTATGACCTGGCCGGCAACGACTTGTCGCTCAACCTGGACCGCTTTGGCTTCATCATCGCCTATATTGCCTATTGAACCAGCTAACTCACCTGGTAACCATAAGACGCTCGTGTTACTGCTTGCAGACCTGTCGGCAGGATTCCTCCTGCCAGGAGGAATAAATCCATGGTTAAGTCAACGCAATGGAAAAAATCATCAATAACCCAAGCGCGGCGGCGGTTGTGGCGGAACCGCTATGTTTACCTGATGGTGCTGCCGGTGACGGCTTATTTCCTGGTTTACCGGTACTGGCCGATGACCTGGCTGTCGATCGCCTTCTACGACTACAAGC
>JAEXPB010000381.1 GCA_023438965.1 Bacillota bacterium
GCACCATTGGCCTGTTCATTTCGCTGACCAATCTGTCCTCCATGTTCAAGATACCGCCGCCAGCCAAAAATCCGGCTTTCCCGATTGCCCTGGCACTTTTTACTATTGGCTATGTCATCGCCATGTCGGTGCATTTCGTCGGCTGGAAAGGCTTCTGGCATTCACTGGTCTACCCCAAGGCCATGCTGCTGCCTTTCAAGATTCTTGACTATTTCATCAAGCCGATGTCCTTGTCGCTGCGGTTGTTCGGAAATGTTTTCGGAGCCTTTATCCTGATGGAATTCGTCTACCTGATCCTGCCGGCCATCCTGCCGGGTGTAATCGGCCTGTGGTTCGACCTGGCGGACGGTATCCTGCAGGCGGTGATATTCACCTACCTGACGGTTACCTACATCGGCGAGGTACTGGAGGGAGCGCACCTGGCTCATGCCGCCGAGGCAGGAAAGGATGCCCGGATGACCGCTCAGGCCTGAGTGCCCGCCGGTCACCGCCGGACCGCCGACTGACCGGGTCCGCGGTACAAAAGATATTAGTTTTAACTAAACGAAGCAATAATAGATCACTGGTACATCTTAAGGAGGTAAAAGACATGGATTTAGGACTTATCGCATTAGGAGCGGCATTGGCCATCGGATTGGCCGCCAGCGCAGCAGCCATCGGCATTGGTATGGCTTCATCGAAGGCATTTGAAGCTTCAGCCCGCCAGCCGGAAATTGCCGGCAAGATCCAGGCCATGCTGATGACTTCGATTGTCTTCATCGAAGCGACAGCTATATATGCCCTGGTTGTCAGCCTCCTGCTCGTATTTGCCTTCAAATAACCCTGACGAAATGAGGGATTAGTATGTTTACCGCGGAAGCAATGGCTGGATATGCCGCGACGGCCGTCCTGACCATTATCAATCTGCTTGTCACATATTTTGTCCTGAAGCGGTTTCTGTTCAAGCCGATTCTCAATATCCTGCGCAAGCGCAAGGAGGAAGTGGAATCTGAGCTGGCCAGTGCCGAAGGGAAGCTGACGGATGCCGAGGCCAAACTGTCGGAGGCTAATTCGCGTCTGGAAAACTCCAGCCACGAAGCGGCCACGCTGCTCAGCACAGCCCGCAGCCAGGCAGAAACGCAGCGGGACGCCATCTTGCTGGATGCCAAGCAGGAGTCGGCAGGCATGCTGACCCGGGCCGAGGCAGAAATCAGCCGGATGCGGGTAACCTTATTGAATGATGTGCGCGATGAAGTGGCAGACCTATCGGTTTCCATCGCGTCCAAGGTGATCGGGCAGGTTATGGATGAGCGGCGCCAGCATGAATTGGTCGAGAAATTTCTTGACGAGCAGATCCAGACGAAACGGGGTGAACAGTAATGCCTGACGCGAATTTTCGTGTCATTCGCATTGTTGCCTCGGTCAAGCTGAATCCGGATAAAGGGCAACTGATTGCGGCCCGGTTTGCCGAGCATTACGGTATCAAGGACTTCGACGTGAAGTTGGATGTCGATCCTTCCTTGATCGGCGGCATGGTCATTTTTGTCGGCGGTTACCGCTATGACTACAGCATCAAGGGCCAATTAAGCCGCATCGTCAACAAGTTGAAATCGCAAAAGTCGGTTGACACTGACGGCGAGGCACTCAGCGGCAAAGAAGGTGACCTGATTGCCGGCAACCTGAGCGACGCGTTGTCGCTGTTCGATGAATTGCCGATGGCGCCTGGCGGCCAGGATATTTTCTGGGATGCCGAGCCGCTGCCGGCCGGCGAAGAGGAAACAGCCAAATACGGCCTGGTCGATCACCTGCGCGAATCGCTGGAATCATACATGTCCGAATCGACCGTCGACGAAATCGGCCAGGTTATCAGCGTCAGCGACGGTGTCGCTTATGTCCGCGGCATCCAGAACTGCCGCAACAGCGAATTGATCATGTTCTCCCGCCAGACATTCGGCATCGCGATGAACCTGGAAGAAGACCGTGTCGGCGTCATTCTCCTGCAACAGGATGATTCGATTCGCCAGGGCATGATCTGCAAGCGGACCGGCAAGACAATCAGTGTGCCGGCCGGCACAGCCCTGCTCGGTCGGGTGGTCGATCCGCTGGGATTACCACTTGACGGCAAGGGTCCGATCATTGCCGCGAACATGCGGCCGATCGAGAGCCCGGCGCCCGGCATCGTGGAGCGTCAACCGGTCAATCAATCCCTGCATACCGGCATCACGGCCATCGACGCCATGACCCCGATCGGCCGCGGTCAGCGCGAGTTGATCATCGGCGACCGCCAAACCGGCAAGACGGCTATAGCCATCGATACCATCCTGAACCAGAAGGGAAAGAACGTTTATTGCATCTATGTGGCAATCGGCCAGAAAATGTCCACGATAGCCAGCGTAACCCGCATCTTGTATCAAAATGGCGCAATGGACTATACAACTGTCGTGGTCGCCAGCGCCAGCGCCTCGGCCTCCATGCAGTATGTTGCGCCCTACGCCGGCTGCGCCATGGCTGAAGAACTGATGTACGCCCAAAATGCTGATGTCCTGATCGTGTATGACGATCTGACCAAGCACGCCCAGGCCTACCGGGCCATTTCCCTGCTGCTGCGCCGACCGCCCGGACGCGAAGCTTACCCGGGGGATGTCTTCTATCTCCATTCCCGCTTGCTTGAACGGGCGGCCCATTTGAGCAAGGAGCTTGGCGGAGGCTCGATCACCGCCCTGCCGATCGTCGAAACGCAAAGCGGCGATATTTCGGCCTACATTCCGACCAATGTCATTTCAATTACCGATGGCCAGATTTATCTGGAGAGCGAGCTGTTTTTCTCCGGCCAGCGTCCGGCAATCAACGTCGGCTTGTCGGTCTCCCGGGTTGGCGGCGCCGCCCAGGCCAAGGCGATGAAGAAAGTGGCCGGACCTTTGCGCATCAACCTGGCGCAATTCCGTGAATTGGAAGCTTTTTCCCAGTTCGGCTCTGAGCTGGATCCGGACACCCAGGCGCAGTTGAAAACGGGCGAACGAATCATCGAAGTGCTGAAACAGCCTCAATACTCGCCACTGCCAATGGAGGTTCAGGTGATCTCGCTGTATCTGGCCAACAAGGGCA
>JAEXPB010000387.1 GCA_023438965.1 Bacillota bacterium
ACTTGATGGAAACCGTGACCAGGATGGCAATCAGGATCATGAACGCGTTCTCCAGGGCACGGATATGAATGCCTTTGCTTCTGGCCAAAGATGGATTGACGCTCAGCAGCAGCAGCTGATTGAAGAAGACGACCCAGAACAGGACCAGGGCAGCGAGAACCAGCAGCAAGATGCCAATGTCACTGGACCGGATGGCCAGGATATCGCCGACCAGGTAGCTGTTGTATTTGGCGAAGCCGCCATGCCGGGACAGCAGCGCGATGCCGAGAGCGACTGCCGAAGCGGAAAAGACGCCGATGACCGTGTCGGTCGAGGAGCGGGTCTTGTTCTTGACCGCCGCGATGCCCAGGCCAAACAGGACGGCAAAAAGGATCATCGACAACAGGTAGTCCTGCAAGCCGATCAGCGTTCCCAGCGCGATGCCCGCGAGGGCCGAGTGGCCCAGGGCATCGGAATAGTAGGACATCCGGTTGTTGATGACCATCGTGCCGGCCAGCCCGTACAGCGGCGCGATCAACAAGATGGCCAGCAGGGCGTTTTTCATGAAGTCATACTGGACAAATGAAAAGGGCAACAATTCCACCAGATCATACCAGATGCTCATGGCCGGGCACCTCCGGCAGCTGCCCGGGCGGCCAGCACTTCGGCAGTCGGTCCTGCTGCCAGGATCTTGTGGTTGAGCACGATCAGGTTGGAGGCATAGGATGCGATGACCTCCAGGTCATGCGAGACGATCAGGGTCAGGAGGTCATAGCGGTCGCGCAGCGTGCTGACCAGCTGGTAGAAAAGGGCTTGTCCGGTTTCGTCCAGCGCGGAGACCGGCTCATCGAGCAACAGGATGTCCGGCATCGGATCCAAGGCGAAGGCCAGGGTGACCCGCTGCAGTTCGCCGCCGGACAGTTCGCCCAGCCGGCGGTTCAATAGATGCGCGCCCTCGACCTGTTCCAGCAGTTCTGTCGCTGCGCGCAGCGATTCGCGGCGGTGCCCCAGGAAAACCGGCAGCCGGCTCCGTCGGGCGCACAGCAGGTCGGCGACCGTCAGGGGCGCCTGCCGGTCGAAGAGCAGTTGCTGCGGCATATAGCCGATACGCGGGCGCGGCAGGTTGTGGTTGGCTTTGTCGGTGAACGTGATCTGCCCCTGGTAAGGCCATTCACCGAGAATCGTGCGCAGCAGCGTACTCTTGCCGCCGCCGTTGGGACCGATCAGGGCTACGATCTCGCCGCAGGCCAGACTGAAGGAAACCTCGTCGATGATCAGCTTGCCGCCGCGGCGAACCGATACGCGGTCCAGGTGCAGATGATGCCAGGGATGCCTGATGCCGGCGCACTCCGCCGCATGCTTGCCGTTTTCCGCCAAACTGTCTCCCCCCTGCCCTGTCGGTTGGTTTTCTTGTTGCCAGTCACTTGCATTTAGAATTATAGGTCAATTTATCCGCCGAGTAAATGCCGGCAACCGGTTGGTGTTGGCAACAGCTTATCAGGAGCCGCCTTTTCTGTTATTCTTATGAGGTAACCGATCTCCCTTCCTGAAGAACGACCCGAGTGCCGCTCCGTTGATTGAATCGGACGGGACTCCCGCCTCAAGCAGAAAGGATCTGATGTATGAAACAATATCTCCGCAACCGAGTCAGCAAATCTGCCAGTTATCTGGAAATCCTTCTTTCCCTGCTGATTGTGACCGCCATCCTGATTGTCGCCATATCGTTGGTCAATGACCTGGTCATGGGCGTTATCGGCATCGCCAACGGTTCCTTCAGTTTCAATTTCCGCACCTTCATCGGCCAGATCATGCAGCTGGTCATCGGTGTTGAATTCGTCAAGATGCTGTCCAAGCACACCCCGGAAAGCACGATCGAAGTGCTGCTCTTCGTCGTGGCCAGAAAGATCATCATCGAGGAACTAAACATTTTGGATATGGCGGTCGGCATCATCGCAATTGCCATACTCTTCCTGGTTCGCCGGTATTTTACCCGGAAAACCGATCCGGAAGGCTGCATTTTGGAAGCTGACACGACAATCGCGGAAATGAACCGAATTCTGCGCACCAGCTGCCTCGCCGAGAATTGCGCGACCGTTCGCGAACTGGTAACCAAAGAATTCGATCGGCAAAAAGTCCCGCTCGCTGAAGGCGAAGAGATTGTTTACATGGATCTCATTTTCAAGATCCATGCCATCAAGACCGGCGCCATTGATGCCATTGAGGTCGTACCCATGGCGCCCCGGCCGCTCCGCTGGCCCTGGCGAAAAACGAAGAAGAACGGCAATGGCCAATTCTAGGCTATCGCAAGCGCAGGGGCACTACCGACCTGACTGGGAATAGGCTGTTTCCTGAAGGGAGCATCCGCATGCCGCGCTTCGCGCGGCGAGGACAAGTGGCCGGACCGGTGGTCATCCGGCGGCCTTGTCTTCGGGCTGTGCCCTGCGGATGGCCGACTCCAGACACCGGTCCGGCTAGTGATCAGTGGAAGTCATATTTTTCTGGGAATAAACAGTGCCCCGCAGCCTGCATCCGCATGCCGCGCTCCGCGCGGCGAGGACAGCAGGCGCAGGGGCACTGTTTATTCCATCCCTGGCATCAGCAGATCCTGCGGCAGCTTGCCGGCCGGTATCATCGGATAGACATTCTCATTCGGATCCAGGATGCAATGAACAATATAGGGTCCCGGCGCTGCCAGCGCGGTCCGGATCTGTTCATCCAGCGAAGCGGCATCGTCGGCCTCGCCGGCCGGGATGCCGTAAGCCTCGGCTATTTTCAGAAAATCCGGGTTGTTGTCCAGCAACGATTGGCTGTAATGCTGATGGAAAAACAATTCCTGCCACTGCCGGACCATACCCAGGCAACCGTTGTTCATGATGAAAATCTTGACCGGCAGCTGCAGCTTGGCCAACAGCCCCAGTTCCTGGATGGTCATCTGGAAGCCGCCGTCACCGGTAAACAGGACGGTTGGCCGGTCCGGAGCGGCCGTAGCGGCGCCGATCGATGCCGGCAAGCCAAATCCCATTGTGCCGAGACCGCCGGAAGTAATGAATGAGCGCGGCGACTCGACCGGATAATGCTGGGCGACGAACTGCTGATGCTGACCGACATCGGTGACCACGACCGGATTTTGCCCTTGCAGCGCCATAGCTACCTGATGGATCACAAATTGCGGCGGCAGCGGTGACGCCGGCCGGTACATGGCCTTCTTCAGTTCAATATAGCGTTGCTTCTTGTTCTGCAGCAACTGCAGCCAATCTGACCATTGCCCGGTATAGTCGGCCTCTGGCCGGAATTTCAGCATGGTGCTGAAGAAATCAGCGGCATCATCTTCAATCTCGATATCGGCCCGGATGTTCTTGCCGATTTCAGCCGGATCAATGTCCACATGGATGATCGTCCGCCTGCCGGATTTGGTGTAAAGCTCCGGATCGCCGATGATGCGATCGCTGAAACGGGTACCGACGGCCAGCAGCAAGTCGCAGGTACCCAGGGCCGTATTGGCCTGCGGCGTGCCATGCATGCCCAGGTTGCCCAAATAGAGCGGATGCTCATCCGGCATGGCGCCCTTGCCCATCAAGGTCGTCGCGACCGGCAGGCCCAGGCTTTCCGTGAAGCGCCTCAGGTCCTCGGCGCCATCCTTGGCGATGACGCAGCCGCCGCCGGCCAGCAACAGGGGATGCCGGCTGCGGGCGATGGCCGCGTAAACCTGGTCGATCATGTTCCGCGTCCGGTTACGCGGCGGGCGGTGCCGCACATAGGTCGTTGTCCGGGCGGGCGACGGCTTGATCGGCAAGGCGAGGAGATCCTTCGGCACATTGACCAGAACCGGACCGGGTCGCCCGGCGGTAGTCAATTCCCAAGCTTCTTCGAGGATTGGCAGCAATTCGTCTGGATCCATGACCAGATAATTGTATTTGGTGACCGGCTGGGTCACACCGGTAATGTCCGCTTCCTGAAAGGCATCGGTGCCGGTGGCCTTGCGGGCGACGGCGCCGGTGATGGCCAGAACCGGAACCGAATCGAGATAGGCGTCAGCCAGCCCGGTGACCAGATTGGTGGCGCCCGGGCCGGAGGTGGCGATGCAGACACCCGGCTGGCCGGATACTTTGGCGTAACCCTCGGCAGCATGGAC